>NZ_JAQGMM010000381.1 GCF_028292365.1 Caballeronia sp. | reverse complement strand
GCCACGAACGCCGTCGCGCCGACCTTGAACAGCTTCTTCAGGCTGAATTCGAGCCCGAGCGAAAACATCAGGAATACCACGCCGAGTTCGCCGAGCGTCTGGATGGTGGCTTCGTCGTGGATAAGCTGGAACGGCGGCGTGTACGGCCCGATAATCACGCCCGCCACGATGTATCCCAACACAACCGGCTGCTTCAAACGGTGAAACAACACCGTGACGACACCCGCAATCGCCATGATTACCGCTAGATCCTGAATGAAGCCGATCGCGTGATGCATCCACAAATCCTTACAAAAAGCACACAGGGATGCAGATAGTACCGCAATGGTTTTTTACATTGATGACGAAAATGATCAGACGAAGGGCAAAGCGAGGGACGCCACCGGACAGCGCCGATGGCGGTATGACGCGCGGTCTTCGGTCTTCAGGCGACCGCGCCGCAAAGACGCAGATCGGCCTGGAACGATATCAGGCCGGCTTCAGACGAACAGGTTCAGACAGCCGCTTCGTCTTCTTCACCCGTGCGAATGCGGATGACGCGTTCGACGTCAGTCACGAAGATCTTGCCGTCGCCGATCTTGCCGGTACGGGCTGCACCGATGATTGCGTCAATAACCTGATCCGTCTGTGAGTCGGCCACGACCACTTCGATCTTCACCTTCGGCAGGAAGTCGACCACGTATTCCGCCCCGCGATACAGTTCCGTGTGGCCCTTCTGCCGCCCGAAGCCCTTGACCTCGGTGACTGTCAGACCGGTGAGCCCGGCGCCGGCGAGTGCTTCACGGACTTCGTCGAGCTTGAACGGTTTGATGACTGCGGTGATGCGTTTCATGGCGCGCCTCTTGGGAAGTTGTACGGATAAGCGAGAAAACGGATTTAAGAATCGATGGTTTGATTCTAGCCGCGTTTTCACAGTTAACCGCAGAGATCTCGCGCCATAGCATCGGGATCACGCCGTTATCGACGCATTTACGCGCAGATATGGTGCAAACGCCTCAATCCACCGGAATATTCTTCAAATCGTTCATCCAGACGACCGATTCCGAATCGCTCGGCGCGCGCCAGTCGCCCCGAGGCGACAACGAACCGCCGGTCCCAACTTTCGGTGCATTCGGCACGCAAGACCGCTTGAACTGGCTGGTCCGGAAAAACCGGTCTAGGAAAATGCCCAAGTTGTGCTTGATGGCCGGCAACGCGTATTCGTTTCGCGCGACATGCGCGCCTTCGGGCCAGTCGCCCGCGTCGCGATCCTTCCACGCGGTGTAGGCAAGGAACGCCACTTTCGTTGGCGCAAAACCAAAGCGCAACGTGTAATACAGGTTGAAATCCTGCAGCTCGTACGGCCCGATGACGCTCTCCGTCTTTTGCTCCGGATGACCGTTTGATTTACCAGGAACGAGTTCCGGGCTGATGTCGGTATTCAGAATGTTGGTCAGAACGTCCGAACCCGAGTTGCCGATTTGCCCGGTTTCCGCGACCCACCGGACCAGATGCGTGATCAGCGTTTTCGGGACGCTGGCGTTGACGTTGTAGTGCGACATGTGGTCGCCCACGCCGTAGGTGCACCAGCCAAGCGCGAGTTCGCTCAGGTCGCCTGTGCCGACCACGATTCCACCCTTGAAGTTCGCGAGCCGGAACAGATGATTCGTGCGCTCGCCTGCCTGCACGTTCTCGAATGTGATGTCGTATTCCTCCTTGCCCGATGCATACGGATGGCCGAGATCTTTCAGCATCTGCTCGCAACTTGGCCGGATGTCGATCTCGCTCGCCGAACAACCGACGATCTCCATCAGTTGACGCGCCTGCAGGAGTGTCCGGTCGCTCGTGGCGAACCCGGGCATGGTCACGCCGAGAATATTCGTGCGCGGCAGCTTCAGGCGGTCCATGGCCTTCGCGCAGACAAGCAGCGCATGGGTTGAATCCAGGCCGCCTGAAATGCCGATCACGACCTTCGATATCCCGCTGGCCGAAAGCCGTTGCACCAGCGCCTGCACCTGGATGTTGTAGACCTCATTACAGCGTTCGTCGCGGCGCTTCGGGTCGGACGGAACGTAGGGGAACCGCTCCACGACGCGGTCTAGCGGCAATGCACGGTTGATCGGGAGGTCAAGGTTGAAGCGTACCGTTTCGAATTTCGATACCTCGTCGGCATGTCGGCGCACCGACTGGCCGAACGTGGTCTGGCGCATGCGCTCACGCGAGAGCCGCTCCAGGTCGACATCGGCGAAAACGAGATGCGAGGTGTCCAGGAAGCGCTCGGACTCGGCGAGCAGTTCGCCGTTTTCGTAGATCACCGCCTGCCCGTCCCACGCCAGGTCGGTCGTCGACTCGCCCCTTCCCGCCGATGTGTACAAATACGCGGAGAGGCACCGGGCGGACTGCTGTCCAACCAGTTGATGCCGGTAACTCGACTTGCCGACCACAACGTTCGATGCCGACAGATTCACCAGCACCGTTGCCCCCGCGAGCGCGGCGAACGACGAAGGCGGCACCGGCACCCAGACGTCTTCGCAGATTTCCACGTGAAAGCGGAACAGCGGCATGTTGGCGATTTCAAACAGCAGCGCCGATCCGAACGGCACTTCGGTACCCAGCAACGTGACGCGATCCGTCGACGCGTTCTCAGCTGCGCTGAACTGGCGCGCTTCGTAGAACTCGCCATAGTTCGGCAGATAACTCTTGGGGACGACGCCCTGAACCTGCCCGCCCGCGACCACCACGGCGCAATTGAAAAGCGTGTGGTCGACGCGCAGCGGCATGCCCACGATCATTGCAATGGAAAGGTTCTTCGATGCCGCCACGACAGACGCGAGCGCCTCTTCACAGGCATCGAGCAGAGCCCGCTGGTGGAACAGGTCGTCGCACGTATAAGCCGGTATCCCAAGCTCCGGGAACGCGACCAGCACCGCACCGTTCGCCGCCGCCTGCTTCGCCAGGTCGATGGTCTCGGCGGCGTTGAACGCCGGATCGGCTACGCGGCAACGGGGCACGCCTACCGCCACGCGAGCGAAATCGTGGCTGTAGAGATTGAAGAATCGGTTTTTCATCTTGAGCTTGTCCATACGATGCCCCGCATTTGGGGATCCTGTTCCGGCGCATAACGGGTTAAGGGCGGGTTAAGAGTTACCCCTGAGCTACCGCTGTGAAAGCGAAAGCATTTCGACATGATAATAAGTCGAGTTGCGGTTTCCGGGCGTCTATTGGATCAAGCGTTAGCCATCCGGTCAGGATTCGAGCCTGACAAACGCCCCCGCCTACGTCTTTTTTCGAAAGGGCGTATGCGCTTCCAGCTCCTGGATATGCTGGTCCATCGCTGCCGTCTCTTCATCGAGGAATTCACTGATCGCGTGGGCAAACCGCGGGTCCGCGACCCAATGCGCGGACCATGTGGGCGTGGGCAACATGCCGCGTGACATCTTGTGCACGCCCTGCGCGCCACCTTCGAAACGAGCCAGCCGGTTCTCGATGCAATACTGGATCCCCTGCATGTAGCAGGTTTCAAAGTGCAGGCCCGAGATGAATTCCTTCGTGCCCCAGTAGCGGCCGAACATCACGTCGCCGCCGATCATATTCAGCGCGCACGCGAGCCGCTGGCCGTCCACTTCGGCGATCACGAGCAAGATGCTGTCGGGCGCGGCTGCATGGATCTGGCCGAAAAATTCGCGCGACAAATACGGCGGATTCCAGTGCTCGCGGTAGGTATTTTCATAACAGGCGTAGAAGAAATCGAGCGCTTGCTCGTCTATTTCCGCGCCGCGCAGCCACGTGTAGGTGACGCCGGCATCGACCACGCGCCGACGATCCTGCTTCACCTTCTTGCGCTTGTCGTGGCTCATGGTAGCGAGGAACGCGTCGAAGCTGTCGTACCCGTCGGGCGCGTTTTCCCAGTGAAACTGCACGCCTTCGCGCAGCATGTAACCGGCTTCGGTGAGCGCTTCGAGATCCTGTTCTTGCGGAAACAGTACGTGTAGCGAAGACAACTCCAACTGCTTCGTCAACTCGATCGCCCCACGGGCGAGCATCACGCGCTCTTCGTGCGTGGCGGCGATCAGGCGCGGCCCGGTCACGGGCGAAAAAGGTACCGCCGATAGACCCTTCGGATAGTACCTAAGGCCGTTCCGCTCGAAGGCATCGGCCCAGGCGTGATCGAACACGTACTCGCCGCGAGAGTGCTTCTTGAGGTAGAGCGGCATGGCGCCGGTTAGCTTGCCGTCGCGCTTGAGCAGCAGGAAATGCGGCCGCCAGCCGGTACGGGCGACCGCACAACCCGTGTCCTGCAACGCCGACAGGAATTCGTGCCGGACGAACGGGTTATCGCCAGCGAGACGGTTCCATTCGTCCGGGGTCACGGAATCGAGCGAATCGACCACATGTATTTCGACCTTGCGGTTCAACAGGCTTACCTCGCTTCGGGCTTGTTTGGAGCTTGTTTGAGACTTGTTTCGGCTGCGTGCCGGGCGCTTGGTGCAGCGCGGAACGGTTATTCTCGCCGAAGTCGCGGGATTTTGTTCAGAAGGGGTTTAACGCAGAAGCTTGAGGGATAATGCGCGGCATTGCGGCTTTCGCCTTTTTCGCCAAGCTTCTCCCATGCCCTGGTTCCTGTATCTCATCGAATGCGCCGACGGAAGTCTCTATACCGGGATTGCTACCGATGTAGAGGCGCGGTTCGCAAAGCACGTCAGCGGCGACGGCGCGAAATATACGCGATCACGCAAACCCGTGGCCGTGCGAGCTTCGTTTGAGTTGAGCGGACGCGCTGAGGCGTCGCGGGCGGAATATTGGGTGAAACGGCTGGTGGTGGCGCGAAAATGGGCGCTGGTGCGGGGAGATCTGGAATTGGCGGCAGTAATGCCGCCGGTGGAGATAGAGGTTGCCGCCGACGTCAGCGCGGATGCCGCACCGGATGAAGCCGGTGAATGCACTAAAGTGGACGCTCGATAAACAATGCGGCTCGCGCGACGTCCGCCGCTGCGTTGAATCGGCGCGGCATTTGAGATTGCTGGCTCACGACGGCTCCTATAAAAAAACCGCCCGACCTCGCCTCTCTGGCAAGACCGGGCGGTCTTCTATACAACAACGATCAGCCGCTAACTTAC
>NZ_JAQGMM010000379.1 GCF_028292365.1 Caballeronia sp. | reverse complement strand
GAAGGATCTGGCACGCTCGCTGTCGTTGGTCTCTATTCGGGTGGTCGAGACCATTCCGGGCAAGAATTTCATGGCCCTGGAGTTACCGAATCAGCGCCGCCAGACCGTGCGTCTGTCCGAGATCCTCGGTTCGCAGGTTTATGCCGATGCCGCTTCGCCTTTGACAATGGGTTTGGGCAAGGATATTGGCGGGAAGCCGATCTGCGCCGACCTCGCGAAGATGCCCCACTTGCTGGTAGCGGGCACCACGGGTTCGGGCAAGTCGGTGGGTATCAATGCAATGATCCTGTCGCTGTTGTACAAAGCCAGCGCAGACGAAGTGCGCATGATCCTCATCGACCCGAAGATGCTCGAAATGAGCGTCTACGAAGGCATTCCGCATCTGCTCTGTCCGGTCGTCACCGACATGCGGCAAGCGGGCAACGCGCTCAACTGGGCGGTGGCCGAGATGGAGCGCCGCTACAAGCTGATGAGCAAGATGGGCGTGCGCAATCTCGCGGGCTTCAACAACAAGATCGACGAAGCCACCAAGCGCGACGAGAAGATTCCTAATCCGTTCAGCCTGACGCCGGACGAACCGGAACCGCTCAACCGCTTGCCGACCATTGTGGTGGTAATCGACGAACTCGCCGACCTGATGATGGTGGTCGGCAAGAAGGTGGAAGAGTTGATCGCGCGGATCGCGCAAAAAGCGCGCGCCGCCGGAATTCACCTGATTCTCGCTACGCAGCGGCCATCGGTGGACGTGATCACCGGTTTGATCAAGGCCAACGTGCCCACGCGGATGGCGTTCCAGGTGTCGTCGAAGATCGATTCGCGGACCATCCTCGACCAGCAGGGCGCGGAATCACTGCTCGGCATGGGCGACATGCTTTATCTGCCGCCGGGCTCAGGGTTGCCCGTGCGCGTGCACGGCGCGTTTGTGTCGGACGAAGAAGTGCATCGCGTGGTCGCCAAGCTGAAGGAGCACGGCGAGCCGAACTACATCGAAGGCATTCTTGAAGGCGGCGTGCTGGGCGATGGCGAAGACGGTGCGCCGGGCGGTGCAGGCGCGGGCGGCGGAGAAGGCGAAGCCGATCCGCTTTACGACCAGGCCGTTGAAATCGTGATCAAGAACCGGCGCGCGTCGATCTCGCTTGTGCAGCGGCATCTGCGGATCGGTTATAACCGGGCAGCACGGCTGCTCGAACAAATGGAAAATTCGGGACTTGTTTCGTCGATGTCCTCGAACGGCAATCGCGAAATCCTCACGCCGGCGCGTGAAGCCGAATAAGGTTATCTGGAGAGTTTTTTATATGCAGTCAGTTTTGAGATCGGCGTTGAAAGCCGTCGTTTTTGGCGCTTCGATGTTGCTGGCGTCGCAAGCTTTCGCAAGCGGTACCGAGCAGTTAAAGGCGTTTATTGCGCAGGTTCATTCGGCGCATGGCAGCTTCGTCCAGCGCGAAGTGAAGGCGCCGAGCAAGGCGGCGGCATCGGCTACACAGGGCATGGCATCGCGGCTGGGTGGCACGTCGAGCGGCACGTTCACGTTCGCGCGGCCGGGCAAGTTCATCTGGGCGTACGACAAACCCTATGCGCAAATACTGCAGGCCGACGGCGACAAGCTCTATGTGTACGACAAGGACTTGAACCAGGTCACGGTCCGGGCGCTAGGCAACGCGCTGGGTGCAAGTCCGGCTGCGATCCTCTTCGGCAGCAACGACCTCGACAAGAATTTCACGTCGCGCGACGCGGGCGTGAAGGATGGCATCGACTGGCTGGAACTGACGCCGAAAGCGCAGGACACGCAGTTCCAGCAGGTTGGTATCGGCTTCAAGAACGGCAATCTCGAAGCAATGGAATTGCATGACGTGTTCGGCAATGTCACTTTGCTGACGTTCTCGAACATCGAGAAGAATCCGCCGCTGAAAGCCGATCAGTTCAAGTTCATCGTGCCGAAGGGCGCGGACGTGATCGACGGCTGACGCAGCGCGCTGCTCGGTCAGTTTCGTCAAACAGGCGTGAGGATTTGATGGTCCTCACGCCTCAACTATTCGTCTGAACCGTTCGCCCGATCCGTTCGCTCAAGTCGCCGACGACTGTTGTTGCTCTCGCCGACCCGCCACCAAAGCCAGATAAGCCAGCGCGCCCACCACGAGCGCCGGCAGCGTTGCGCCAAGATTCGGCAGCCACTGGTTGATCGCGTGATACGCCGCGATTCCCAACGCCCACGCAATGAACCCGCTCACGTGCCAACCGCCCGAGAATCCGTATGGGCCACGTGGATCGGTGAGCGCGGCGACTTCAACGCGACGTTTTCTCACGATAAAGTGATCCACCAGCACCACGCCAAATAGCGGCGCGAACACCGAGCCGATCAGCAGCAGGAAGTTCTGATACTTGCCCATCTGCACGAGCAGAGCGATCAGCGTGCACAACGCGCCGAACGCAGCCGACAGCAACGGCACGCTCGCCTTCGCCCAGAAGGTACCGGTGGAAACGGCGGCCGAATGGATATCGGCGAAGGCATTGTCAATTTCGTCGATGAGAATCAGCAGCAGCGCAATCCCGCCCGCCGCCTGGGCCAGCGCGACGGTCAGCAGCGCGTCGCCGCCGCCCGCTGCCAGGCCATAGAACGCGCCCAGCGCATAGAACCAGATGTTAGCGATTCCATAGCCGAACAGCGTGCCGCGGAAAGTGCCACCCGCGCTGCTCCCGAAACGCGTGTAGTCCGCGATCAGCGGCAACCACGACAGCGGCATGGCGACTACCAGATCAATACCCGCGCCGAACGGCATGTCACCCGTGCCGGGACGATTCATCAGCGCGCCAAAGTCTTGTTTCGACAGTAGATTCCACGTCAGCCAGCCCGCGCCGCCAAGCAGCAGCCAGATCCCCCACGTACGCAAGAAGCGCCGGACGAAAGACAACGGTCCGGTGATCGCCAGCGTTGTCGCCAGCACACCGAAGATCAAGGTCCAGATCAGCGGCATGGAGAGGCCGAATGATTGTTTGGCGAGGGCATCGGCGGAATCGCGCATCACGATGATTTCGAACGAGCCCCAGCCGACCAGTTGCACCGCGTTGAGGACCGCCGGCACGGACGCGCCGCGAGTCCCGAGCGTCGGGCGTAACGACGACATGGCCGCGAGGCCCGTGTCCGTGCCGATCACGCCCGCGAGCGCCAGCAAGACCACGCCGAT
>NZ_JAQGMM010000342.1 GCF_028292365.1 Caballeronia sp. | reverse complement strand
TATCAGTATAATTACGCTCCTATTACATGCCGCATGGACGACCCTGCGCGCTTCTGAACACATCGGGGACGACCCCGTTTTAGACGGGAGTTTCCATGTCGTGGTTTCTGTTGCTAATCGCCGGCGTGCTTGAAGTGGCGTGGGCTGCGGGTCTCAAAACCTCCGAAGGTTTCACACGGCTCTGGCCGTCGGTGTTCACGCTGGTCACGGCCGTCGGGAGCTTCGTGCTGCTGGCAATGGCAATGCGCCAGTTGCCACTGGGTACGGCTTACGCCGTGTGGACGGGTATCGGCGCAGTTGGGGCATTCGTGTTCGGGATTGTCATGCTCGGCGAAGCGCTGACGGTTGCGCGAGTCGCGAGCGCTGCACTGATCGTGATCGGGTTGATCGGATTGAAATTGTCGTCGGGGCATTAAATCCGACAATTCAACGCACTCCAGCGGCCTTTTGTCGCGGCCCATCGCGGTGTGCTAATTAAAGGCATCGCAAAAATGACCGTTAAAGAGTACAAGGCGGGAGTACAGAGCCGCGTGTGCCGCTGTTTCGCGATTAAGGGCTGAATCAGGAACGTTGGATGCTGCCCACGTTCACCTATGGCGCGATGCATCAACGCGCTGTGCGTGGCTATAATGACTTTCAGTTGTCTTGAAAATCTTGAAAAATTCGCCGGGTTCGGCAGCCTCAGTTTGGGCACATGAATCCGGAACAGCGCCAGAATAAGGTGGGCCGGGTCAATACTACCGGGCCGCATCCATTTATCCCCAGCCTGTCGCGCAGCTTGAGCGGCGGGTCAGGCATTCGTAGCCGGATGCGCCGGAATCTGCCCGGTGCTCGGGGCACGGGGCGAGCAGCGCGCAAGGAGACGGTCATGCTTGAAGCACTTTCGCTGGCAGCGGGTCTTTCGTGGGCCAGCGGGCTGCGACTGTACCTGACGGTGTTCGTCGCGGGGCTGTTCGAGCGCATGGGACTGGTCCACCTGCCCGACACCCTCGCGGTGCTCGGTTCTCCGTGGGTGATCGGCGTGGCCGCAGCGCTCGCCGTCGTCGAGTTTTTCGCCGATAAAATCCCCGCCTTCGATTCCCTCTGGGACGCCATCCACACCTTCATTCGCATTCCGGCCGGCGCAGTGCTGGCCGTCGGCGCGTTCGGCCACGCTGATCCGGCGTTGCTGACCGTCGCCGCGCTTGCTGGCGGTACGCTCGCGGGCGCCGCGCATCTGGCAAAAGCCGGCACGCGTGCGCTGATCAATTTATCGCCGGAACCGGTGTCGAACTGGGTGGCATCGGCGACCGAGGATTTCGGCGCGTTGCTGGGTATTACGCTGGCGTTGTTCGTGCCACTGCTGTGCCTCGTTCTGATCATCGCGTTCCTGTTGTGTGCGGGCTGGGCATTGCCGCGGCTCGTGAGAGGCGTGCGTGGTGGTTTTGGGCGGATGGCCAAGCACATGGTGCCAAGCGTCAGCGCACGTGTGAATCCCGGCGTGGGCCGCTTCAGGAGCAAGCACGATTGAGTACGAGTAGCCTGGGCGGCGAGCTGAAGCAGGATTCGAAGCAAGATTCCAAGCAGGATCCCGAGCAAAATTCAAAGCAGCAAGGACTGAGCTTCACGCAGATCGCGCGCCAGTCGCTGCGGATGACCGCGCGCGACTGGCGCGCGGGCGAGCTGACCATGCTTATCCTCGCGCTCGTGCTGGCAGTTGCCGCGCTCGCGAGCGTCGGCTTTCTCGGCGACCGGATGCGCCAGGGGCTGGAGCGGGATGCGCGGCAGATGATAGCTGCGGATTTTGTCGTGCGCGCCGATCATCCGGTCGATCCCGCGTTCGCCGCTGAAGCGGCGCAACTCAAGCTCGAGACTGCGACCACCGCGATTTTCCCCAGCATGATCAGTGCGGCGGCATCGGGAAATACATCCACCCCGCCCGTCGCCCGCCTTGCGGCGTTGAAGGCCGTTTCCCCAGGGTATCCGCTGCGCGGCGCAGTGCGCACCGCAACCGCCGTCGATCAACCAGGAGCGCCCGCCACCTCCATTCCTGCGCCCGGCACCGTCTGGGTCGACCCCGCGTTGCTCGATGCGCTGAAAGTGCCCGTCGGTGGCACCGTCCGCGTCGGCACGCGCACGTTCAAGGTCGCGGCGGTCATCACTCGCGAGCTCGATCGCGGTTTTTCGTTCGTCAGCTTTTCGCCGCGCTTGATGATGCGTGCCGATGAACTCGCGTCCACCGGCCTCGTCACGTTCGGCAGCCGCGTGACCTATCGGCTGCTCGTGGCGGGACCGGATGCGCAGGTCAAGCAGTTCGCCACGTTCGCCCGCGCCAAGGTGGACGACGGCAAGCTGCGCGGTGTCGCGCTCGAATCGTTGCAGGACGGCCAGCCGCAAGTGCGTCAGACCATCGACCGTGCCAGTCATTTCCTCACGCTCGTCTCGCTGCTTACCGCGCTGCTCGCGGCGGTTGCAATCGCCATGGCCTCGCACCGCTTCGCGCGCCGGCATCTGGATGGTTGCGCCGCGATGCGCTGTCTCGGTGTGAGCCAGGGGACGTTGCGGGCATTGTTTATTGGCGAATTCCTGGCTGTCGGGCTGCTGGCCAGTGCGGTGGGCGTCGTGCTTGGCTTCGGTGGGCATCTGGTGCTGCTGGACTGGTTGGGAACGCTCGTCGATGTGGAATTGCCACCTCCCAGCGTCTGGCCCGCGCTTCAGGGCATTGCGACCGGACTGGTGTTGCTGCTGGGTTTCGCTGTGCCACCGTTGCTGCCGCTGACCCGTGTGCCGCCGGTCCACGTGATTCGCCGCGAGCTTGGCGATGCCGGCCGGGTAGCGTGGATCGCCTACGGCGTGGGCGTGCTGTTGTTCGCCGGCCTGCTCGTGCTCGCGGCCGGCGAATGGAAACTGGGCGGGATCGTGGCAGGCGGGTTTGCGGGTGGTCTGGTGCTGTTTGGCGGCATCGCGCGCGTGGCGCTTTGGGGCGCCGCACGGTTTGTGCGCAGCGAACGCGTCGGCGCGGGAGTGGGTTGGCGATACGCGCTGGCGTCGCTCGAGCGGCGCAGCGGCGCGAGCGCGCTGCAGATCACGGCGCTTGGTATCGGCCTGATGTGCCTGCTGCTCATTGCAATGACGCGCAGCGACCTGATCGCGGGCTGGCGGCAATCGACGCCGCCGGACGCACCGAACGAATTTCTCATCGATGTCCAGCCTGACCAGCGCGCCGGCGTTACCGATTACCTCAAGCAGTATGGGCAGGGTGACGCAGTGTTGTCGCCCATGGTGCGCGGTCGCCTGGTCGCCGTGAACGGCAAGCCGGTCAGTCCCGACAACTACGAAAAGGCCGACGCAAAGCGTCTGGTTGACCGCGAGTTCAACCTCTCGTACACCACCGAACTACCCAGCGATAACCGCGTGGTCGGCGGCGACTGGTACGGCACGGACGGTAAACCGCAGGTATCGATAGAAGAGGGGCTCGCGAAGATTATCCACGTGAAGCTCGGCGATACGATGCGTTTCGACGTCGCCGGCATGCAGGTTGAAGGGGCTGTCACGAGCCTGCGCAAGGTTGACTGGAATTCGTTCAAGGTCAATTTCTTTGTCCTGATGCCGCCGCCGTCCATCAGCGATCTGCCCGCTACGTTCATTACAAGTTTCCATTTACCGCCGGGGCAACAAAGTTTGATCGACGGCTTGATCAACAAGTATCCGAGCGTGACCGCCATTGATATCGCGCCAATTCTCGCGCAGATCCAGCGCGTGCTGGAGCAGGTGATTGGCGCCGTGCAGTTCCTGTTTGTCTTCACGCTCGCGGCGGGTGTGCTCGTGCTGTACGCGGCGCTGGCCGGCACGCGCGACGAGCGTGTGCACGAGTCTGCGTTGCTGCGCGCGCTCGGGGCATCGCATAAACAGGTGCGCTCGGTGCAGACCGCGGAGTTCGTGGCCGTGGGCGCATTGAGCGGGCTAATGGCGGCACTGGGCGCGCAGGGAATTGGCTATGTGCTGGCGACGCGCGTGTTCGAGTTTCACATCGATTTCAACCCGTGGCTTGTGCCCGCGGGCATCGTGGCGGGTGTCGTGTGTTCGGGCGTGGGCGGCTGGATGAGCCTGCGCCGCGTGCTGTCGCGGCCCGCGCTGCAATCGTTGCGGGATGCCTGACCGAGACCCGGATAACGCCTGGCCTGGCGCCGAGACGAACCCCACAGCGCTCATTGCGCCATGTCCCGATAACCCCAAAGAAAACGCATGACCGAAGCAAATACTGAACAAGCGCCGCAACCCACGGCATTTGAACTCGTTGGCGGCGAGGAGCGCGTGCGTGCACTCGTCGACCGGTTCTACGACTTGATGGATCTCGAACCGGAATTCGCGGCTTTACGCGCATTGCATCCGCCCACGCTCGAGAATTCCCGCGATAAATTCTTCTGGTTCCTGTGCGGCTGGATGGGCGGCCCGGACCATTACATCAGCCGCTTTGGGCATCCGCGTTTGCGTGCTCGCCATATGAACTTCGCGATTGCATCGCCGGAACGGGATCAGTGGTTGCGCTGCATGGCGTGGGCAATGGAAGACATTGGCCTCGACACGCCCTTGCGCGAGCGCTTGCTCACGTCCTTCTTCGATACCGCCGACTGGATGCGCAATCGGCCGGACTAAGAATGCTTGGCGGCACGCCCGCATAATACGGGTTCATTTTCAGCCGGCGACAGACCAGGAGACTCCCCATGAGCACACGTGCGTTGTTTCGCGAAGACGCCTATTTGACGCGCTGCGAGGCGTTAGTAACGGCTATCGACGAGCTCGGTATCCATCTCGATCAAACCGTGTTTTATCCGCTGGGCGGTGGCCAGGCCGGCGACGCCGGATCGCTGACGCTGGCGGACGGCACGCGCATTGAAATAGCCGATACCCGCAAGGCCAAGTTCGAAGGCGCAACGCCCGATGACGCCGTCCACGTGCCCGCGCCGGATCAGGAAGCGCTGCTCTCGACGTTGAAAGTGGGCGATCGGGTGACGGCCGAGATCGATTGGGAACGGCGTTACCGGCACATGCGCCTGCATACGGCCACGCATCTGTTGTGCGCGGCATTACCCTATCCCGTCGATGGTTGCAGCATCACCAGCGGCTATGCGCGCATGGATTTCGCGACGGTCGAGCCGATCGAACGTGAGGAACTGGAAACGCGTTTGCGCGAGCTGATTGGCGGCGCGCATCCGGTGGCGACCGAGTGGATCACCGATCAGGAAATGGAAGAGCGTCCCGAGCTCGTCCGCACCATGAGCGTGAAGCCGCCGGCCGGCATGGGGCGCGTTCGGTTGCTGCGTATCCAGGGGATCGATCTGCAGCCGTGCGGAGGTACGCATGTGCGTAACACGAGCGAGATCGGTGACTTGAGGATTGCGAAGGTGGAGAAGAAAAGTGCACGCACGCGGCGTCTCGTGATCGAGTTCGCGTGATGCTCGACGCGCGCGCTCAAGCGGTGCTTGATACGTGGTTCGGTGCGCCGGATTCAGCGCAGTTTGGCCACGCGCGCAAGGTCTGGTTCAAGAAGGACGTCACCTTCGACGCCCTGCTTAACGAGCGCTTCGGCGCGCTGCTTGAGGAGGCATTGGAGGGTCGGCTTACGTCGTGGGCGGCTACTCCGCCCGGCACGCTGGCGTTGATCGTATTGCTGGATCAATTCACGCGCAATTGCTTTCGCGGTACGCCGCGAGCGTTCGCCGGCGACGACGAAGCATTAAAGCTGGCTCGCACGCTGGTTGATACACGCGACGAACTCACGCTGCCGACGATTCATCATCGCGTGTTCGTGACCATGCCCTTCGAGCACGACGAGGCATTGGCAAGCCAGCGCGAAGCCGTGCGTCTGCTTCAGGCGCTCTTCGATGAAACCGGCGACAAGGACGTGGAAGACTCTCTGGATTACGCGCTTCGTCATGCTGAAGTGATCGCGCGGTTTGGCCGCTTTCCACATCGCAACGTTGTGCTCGGCCGTGAGACAACGGCCGAAGAACGCACGTGGCTCAAGCAGGAGGGCGGCTTCTGACGTTCTACCGCCCGCCCGCCACGTCGAGCAATGCGCCGGTCACATACGCCGACGCATCGGACAGCAACCACACAATCGATTCCGCCACTTCATTCGCCGTACCAGGCCGCCCCAGCGGAGTGAGCACGCCCAACTGCGCCGCGCGATCCGGCTTGCCTCCGCTTGCGTGAATCTCGGTATCGATCAAACCGGGCCGGATGGCATTCACGCGCACGCCTTCCGGGCCGAGTTCTTTCGCGAGGCCGATCGTCAGGGTATCGACGGCGCCTTTCGATCCCGCGTAATCCAGGTACTCGTTCGGTGACCCGAGCCGCGCTGCCGCCGACGACACATTGACGATGGACCCGCCCCGTCCACCGCGTTTCGTCGACATGCGCCGCGCCGCTTCACGAGCGCAGAGATACGCGCCCAGCACGTTGGTATCGAAGACGCGTTTCATACGCGCGACGTCCATGTCGGCGAGTGCGGAACCGGGCGCGACAATGCCCGCGTTGTTCACGAAACCATCGATCGGGCCAAACGCGCGCAGCGTTGCATCGAACATCGCAATGACATCGGCTTCTTCGCAGACATCGCCCTGGATTGCGATTGCGCGGCCACCGGCGGCTTCCACGCCAGCGACGGTTGCATCGGCGGCGCTGCGGTTGGTCGCGTAATTCACGCCGACCGACCAGCCACGCGCGGCGCACAACAACGCGGCGGCACGGCCAATTCCACGGCTGCCGCCTGTGATCAACACTACTTTCGACATCGTCAGGTTCTCCGCTTAATCCGTTTTAGATATCAAACCGCGTCGCGCTAGACCGGGTCGCGCAAGACCGGGTCGCGCTAGACCGCGTCGCGCTAGACCGCGTCGCGTTTCTCGGGCCAGCGGTCCACCAGCGGCGGTGTATAGGCCTTGAGCGATTCGATCAGCTTCACGGGATCGGCGTTGACTTGCAGCATGTCGAGGTACGGCGCGCGCATGAATCCTTCTTCCACCGTATGGCGCAGCATGGCGAGCAGCGGATCGTAATACCTGTCCACGTTCAGCAACGCGACTGGCTTCTCGTGATACTTGAGCTGAGCCCACGTATAGGTCTCGAACAGCTCTTCAAACGTGCCGACACCACCAGGCATCGATACAAACGCATCCGAGAGATCCGCCATTTTCTTCTTGCGCTGATGCATGTCTGGCACAACATACAGTTCCGTCAGACTTTTATGACCGACTTCCTTGGTCATCAGCAATTCGGGAATGACACCGATGGCGCGGCCACCCAGCGCGAGGACTTCATCGGCAATGATGCCCATCAACCCCACGCTCCCGCCGCCGTACACCAGCGCGAGATCCGCTTCCACCAACGCGCGGCCGAACGCTTTTGCCGCTTCGGCATAGACCGGTCGGGCTCCATTGGCGGAGCCGCAATACACGCAGACTGCTTTCATTAAATAGGTTCCTTAGGGGCGCCGTCTTCCTTCGGCGCGCGGTAATCGGCAAAGACGCGTTCTGGCATTTTCCCCGACACGAGGTCGTCGAAAATCTGCCGTGATCGCCCGCGGAGATACGGCGCCATCACCGAGATGATATGCAGGCTTGCTTGATGCAATTCCGCGCGGATCGTTTCCTGCTCGTTGTATTTGCGCGGGTTCATGACGAACTGGTACGACAGCCAGTACGTTGCGATCACCCCCATGTTGGTCGCTATCACCTTGATTTCCGCGGGTGTTGCGACCATTTCGTGATCGGCTACAAGGGCGTCGCACAGTTGCTGCGCGAAGTTGACCTTGTGGGTGATGATCTGTTTGAAATGCGTTTCCAGCGTGCGGTTACGGGCGAGCAGGTCATTCAGGTCGCGATACAAAAACCGGTACTGCCACAGGAAATCCGCCATGTACTGCAGGTACGACCACATCTCGTCAATGGTCGGACGATGGTCTTCCGGAAAACGCAGGCGCTTTTCGATCTGCTGCTCGAACTGCGCGAAAATGCTGTTGATGATGTCGTCTTTATTGCGGAAATGGTAGTACAGGTTGCCTGGACTGATTTCCATCTCTTCCGCGATGGTGGTCGTCGTGACGTTCGGTTCCCCGATATCGTTGAACAGCTTCAGCGATAGTTCGAGAATCCGTTCGCGGGTGCGGCGGGGAGGTTTGGCTTCCATGTCGTCCGGACCTGGTTGACCGGCTCCGGGTGAGGGCGGCCTGAGGCGGCCTGCGTGACGGCGTCACGAACCCGGAAATCGGTGGCTATCTTGAATATCGGACGATTATAAACGGCTGGATAGGGGGTGGGGTCCGCGCGGACTGGCCAGTCGGGTGCCGCGGCAGGTTTAAAGCGCGTTTAGAACAGCATCAGGGCCCATCGCCACAGCAGAGGGCCGACTATCAGGCCCCATGTGAGCACGCAGACCAGCAGGGCGACCATGACGGCCGCGCTGCCGAAATCCTTCGCCCGTTTGGAGAGTTCGTGCCGCTCCAGCGAAATCCGGTCTATTGCTGCTTCCACGCTCGAGTTGAGCAACTCCACCATCAGCACCAGCAGCACCGACGCCAGCAGCGCCGCGCGTTCAACCGGCGAGACCGGCACGAAGATGCCGCACGGCACCAGGATGGCCGCGAGCGTCAGCTCCTGGCGGAACGCACTTTCTTCGCGGATCGCCACGCGAAAGCCGTTCAGCGAGTTTTTCATCGCGTGCCAGGCGCGGGTCAGTCCGCGATTGCCCTTGTAGGGATTGAACGGCAACGGAGCGAGCGGATCGTCGGCGCTCAGGGGCTCGCTCAAGGGTTCGCCTGGGTGCGGCGAGCTCTCGATGTCGTCGTCTTCGTTGCTGAAGGGTTCCCGGTGTATCAAGAGCAGGGATTTCGCTTGCACTGAAGGTTTGGCTTTCACATTGCGCTTCTTTGAAACTTGCTGTGATTGATCTGACGCACGCTCCGGCGCACTCGCTGAGCCACGCTCGAAACCAGTCCGCGGCGCGGGGTGACGCGCGGATGAATTCTCGAGCGGCGCGCTGCGCAGAAGTCAGAGGCGAGTCCGCCGACAGCTTGTTGCAGTTGCAGGCGGTCACATCGTATGTTGCCTTCATCGGCTGACGAGTCTCGAACGGTGCAGCACGTTTTGACACCCGCCACGTTGCGCGGAGAGCCACGGCACTCAACATGCCGTGGCCCTGCGCCCAAGCCAGATTACGCCGTTGCTTGGCTTTGCGTCGCACCGCGAGTTGCAAGCGGCTTCAGATTCGACGCAAATTGCTCCGATGCCGCCCGCCACGAGAACTTCTCCGCCCACGCACGGGCATCGGCGCGTTCAATCTTCAGCGCCCGCAAACACGCTTCACGGAGGTCTTCGTCGAGCGCACCCGGGCCATCGGTACCGAGCACATCGATCGGACCCGTCACCGGGTACGCTGCGACCGGCGTACCGCATGCCATGGCTTCGAGGAGCACGAGGCCGAAGGTATCGGTGCGGCTCGGGAACACGAATACGTCAGCGGCCGCGTAGACCTTCGCCAGCTCCGCCTGCGACAGCACGCCAAGATAGTTCGCATTCGGGTAACGCGATTTCAGTTCGGCAAGCGCCGGTCCTTCTCCCGCGACCCACTTTGATCCGGGCAGATCGAGCTTCAGGAAGGCCTCGACGTTCTTCTCGACCGCCACGCGTCCGACATAGAGAAAAATGGGCCGCGTCGTGTTCAAAACCTTCGAATCCATCGGTTGAAAGATATCCAGATCCACGCCGCGTGTCCACAAGACCACGTTCGTAAACCCGAACTTTTCGAGGTCATCTTTCACCACGGGCGTGGGCGCCATCACCGCTTGCGAAGGCTTGTGGAACCAGTGCAAAAACTTGTAGGTTGCAGCGAGCGGAATGTGAAACCGTGCCTGCACGTATTCAGGAAAGCGCGTGTGGTACGCGGTCGTGAAGGGGAGTTTGTTGCGCAGGGCGAATGAGCGCGCGGCCATGCCGAGCGGACCCTCCGTCGCGATATGCAGCGCATCCGGCGCAAACTCCGCTATGCGTTGCGCGACGCGGCGGCGCGGCAGCAGCGACAGGCGAATCTCCGGATAAGTCGGGCACGCGATAGTCCTGAATTCGAGCGGCGTCAGCAATTCCACGCGGTGTCCCAGCGCAGTCAGTTCGCGGCTGGTGCTTTTCAATGTACGCACGACGCCGTTGACTTGCGGTTCCCATGCATCGGTAACGATCATGATTTTCATTCGATGGCCTCGATAAGTGAAAGCGCTCAGGCGGTTGCTCGGGCGGTCGATCAAGCAGTTGCAGCGGCCTTTTGCGAATGGTTTTCAGGCGAACGCAGGACAGTCCAGTAGATGATCTTCAGTTCGCCTTCGAACGTCTCGACTAGCGCCGACAGGCTTTCCACCCAGTCGCCGTCATTGCAGTACAGGACACCGTCGATATCGCGGATTTCAGCTTTATGGATGTGGCCGCAGACAACGCCGTCGCAGCCGCGGCGGCGCGCTTCATCGGTCATCACGTGCTCGAACTTCGAGATGAAGTTCACCGCGTTCTTGACCTGATGCTTGAGGTATTGCGAGAGCGACCAGTAGTTCAGGCCGAGGCGGCTGCGCACCCGGTTGAACCAGCGGTTGAGCAGCAGGATCAGCGTGTAGAGCGTGTCGCCGAGATACGCGAGCCACTTGGCGTGCTGGATGACACCGTCGAAGAGATCGCCATGCACGATCCACAAGCGCTTGCCGGCGAGCGTGGTGTGGAAGGCCTCGCTGCGCACGTGAATGTCGCCAAAAGCGAGGTCGCAGAACTGTCGCGCGGCTTCGTCGTGATTGCCCGGAATGTAGACCACTTGCGTGCCCTTGCGCGCTTTGCGCAGCACTTTCTGGATCACGTCGTTGTGCGCTTGCGGCCAGAACCAGCCCTTGCGCAGTTGCCATCCGTCGATGATGTCGCCAACCAGGTACAGGTACTCGGAATCGTTATGACGGAGAAAATCGAGCAGATAGTTCGCCTGGCAACCGCCGGAGCCGAGATGGATATCGGACAGCCAGATGGTGCGGTAGCGATGGTCGGCAGGTTCGTCGTCGGGGCGTGGGGTGGTCCCGGAAGCGGTCGGGGGAGCGAGGCTGGCGCCGGTGGTTTCAGGGGAAGGGGGAGGCGCAACGTCGGTGCGGAACGCGACGGCTTCGGCATCGCGGAGGGTAATGGCTAGGAGGTGACTCGCAGACGATTTAGTGGCCATGGGCACGCGCAACGGGTTGCAGTGCGGCCATTGCGCCACGCCCACGTGACGGAGCCATGACAGTCATGAAAACTTCTTATTACTAAGGGTTGCGATGGAAGTTGCGAGCGTGCGGTGAAGAAGGAAAAACGCCGCAAATTATTCGGTTCTTCGGGATAGGTGTCGAGCCGGTCCGGTTGGCTTTGCGGGCGCTGATGCCCCATTACACTGCGCGATGTTGACGCGCGATTTCGTTTTCGCACTCGGGTTCGCTCAGCTAGAAAATGCCCCGATGGGCCATCGTTGTTGCAGAGCCACAGCCGCGCACGACCGCGATGAAACAATACAACATGCGCGAGTCGCCGATGACCCGACGCAATACATCGCCGCAAGTACACGAGGAGCAGAACATCCTCATCGTGTTGGCATGGCCTATACTTTCGGATTTACGATGGAATCCTATGCAACTGGATAGTGGAACAGTGGGGCCGGTCGTTCGAATGTCGATGTGCAAGGTATGCAACGAACCGGCGCCTCTTTACGGCGTTACCGACTTCAACAAGAGTTGCGAAGAGCGACGCGGCCGCTATCTGCCGCTCACCGGCGTGCCGGTCTATTACCATCAATGCGATGCTTGCGGTCTCATCTTCACGAATGCGTTCGATCAATGGAGCAAGGCCGACTACCTGCAGCACATTTATAACGACGACTATGTGCTGGTCGACCCTGACTACATTGATTCACGGCCTGCGGGCAATGCTGTTTTCATTCTCGATTTCATCAAGAAAGATCGCGCGCTGAGGTGTCTCGACTATGGCGGTGGCAATGGCACGCTGACGTCGTTATTGCGCGCGGGCGGAGTCGACGGACATAGTTGGGACCCGATGGATGAACAAGCGGTGCCGCCGTCCGGCTCATTCGATTTCATCAGCGCGTTCGAGGTTCTGGAGCACACGCCGGAACCGCTGGCGACGGCCCAGGAAGCGCTCGGGCTGCTAAACGGACGGGGTGTATTGCTGTTTTCCACGTTGACGATAGATCACGTGCCGCCGCGAGGGATGGACAACTGGTACATCGCACCTCGCAATGGCCACATCACGCTCTACACGCGACGCTCATTGCAGACGATGTTTGCGGGATTGGGTTATCGGATCCATCACTTCAACGACAACCTTCATATGGCGCTGAAGGAAGATCCAGACTGGTTGAGCTGAGACCGACAAAGCATGATTGGAGAGAAGGCCGGATTTTCAGCGCGCAATTGACGCTTCGGAAGCCTAAGCTATTTTGTTGGGCCGCGATCCACGGCGCTTCAACATTGCGGATGTTGGATTAAACCTTCGGCGGGATCATGCCCAAACCCGCGCCCAAATCCACGCCCACAATCCGCGTTCCGGCCAGCCGGTCATGCAAGAACTGTCGTGCCGGATCGAGCCATACCGCTGCTGCCCAGAGCACAATCCACGCGGTGGTCACCACCAGCGTGGTCGGAACAGAAAGCTTGAGCAGCGGATGCAATGCCAGCGGCGGCAAGAACCACAACCACGCGAACACATACCGCGCGATGGCGCGTGCAGTCGATACTGGCGCTCCACGCGCATCAACCACTTTCAGCCGCCAGGTTTTCATCGGCAGGGTCTGGCCGCCATGCGTCCAGAAGTAGACGAAATAAACGGCGAGCACGAACCCGATCCACGCCATCAGCAGATTGTGATGGGTGAGTCCGTTGCGTTGCTGGGTGAGTGTACTAAACAAATATCCGGCGATAAAAACGATCCCGAACAGGATCACGCCTTCGTAGAGCATGGTAGCCAGGCGACGACGCAGCCTGGGCGCGGTCAATCCGGGAGACTCGACAGAGTCCAGAGAGGATGCGCTCACTTTTGCCTAAGACCCGTTGAACACGGACGGCGCCTGCTGCGGCGACACCGGAATCGGCGTGGCCGGCACGAAACTGGCGGCACTGGGAATCGAGGGTGCGGCAGGAGCGGCGGTGGCCGCAGGAGAACCGGACGCCCCCTTTTCAGCAACAGCCTCGGAAGCCCGCGCGTGTTCCCGGGCAGTCATCAGCCGGTCGATATCCTTGACTTCGGTTTTGCCGGTTGGCGGCGCGCTGACAACGGTCGGCCGGCGAGGGTGCTCGGCGGCGGCGAGCTTTTTCTTCTGCTCTTCCGGGAGTTTTTGGTACGCATCCCACGCGCGTTCCCGTTTCTCAACGGGGACGGACTTCGAAACTTGATAATTTTCGCGGGCAACCTTGCGCTGGTCCGGCGTCATATGGATCCACTCGGCCATTCGCTCGTGAAGGCGCTTTTGCGCTTCAGGCGACATCTTCTTGTATCGCGATGCTATCTTGATCCAATTGCGCTTACGTTCCTCGCTGAACTGATCCCATTCCGAGGCGAACGGCGCGAGCGCGACCCGTTGGGCGTCGGTGAGCCGAGCCCAGGCCATGGGACTTGCGGGGGAGGAGAGCGAAGAGAGCGGCGACAGGACTTCGCCCCCGCTCGCCCCGGCAGGGGCGGCGGCAACGGGCACCGCCGAAGCGGACGAATAGAAACGCGGATAGGTGGCGGCAAACGCGACAAGTCCCGCAATTGCGCATCCAAAGACAATCGCGAGGCCGCGCTTGTAACTCACCCGATGACTCCTGCAGTCTTAGTGATTGCGCGTCAGGTACGCGTTAAAACCGTGGTCGAGATAGGCGTCGAGCGGAAGCGTGTCGCTGAGCATGGCCGCGTCGATATCGGCGAGTTCGGCGGTGCGCTGCTGGTCCTCGAAATAAGCGATGCCAGCCAATCCGATCACGAGCGCGAGCAGCGGCCACGCCAGCGCGAGCCGCGAGAAGCGGCCGCGTTTACCCGCGTGGTCAGAACTGGCCTGGCCGAGTGAACCCGGACCTGCCAAGCCCGCTCCGGCGAGCGCAGGCGCAAAAACCGGCGCCGCGACCGCGACTTTTTCCGGTTTCTTGCGCGCGATCGCCGTCCGGCGCGCCGCTGCGAGCTTGTCAAGCGATGCGGCGGGCAGTGAATTGATGTTTTCGTCGAGCGCGCGGCGTACCTTCAGCGCGAACTCGGTTTCCTTGTGATCGAGAGCGTTGCTCATAGCGTGATTCCTTTCGCCTTCAGCGCGTGTGCCAGCGCATGCGTGGCCCGCGAGCAATGTGTTTTTACGCTGCCTTCAGAGCAGCCCATTGCAGCGGCGGTTTCGGCGACATCCATATCCTCCCAGTAACGCATGAGAAACGCTTCCCGTTGACGTGCTGGTAGTTTTTGGATCTCCGCGTCGATCAGGTTGAGCACCTGTTCACGCTCGAGCCGGCTCTCGCTGCTTTCCGCACCGACCGTCCCATCTTGCGATTCGAAGGTTTCCAGGGGGTCGAATTCGTCGTCGTCGGCGTTGCCAAACGAGGAAAACAGGCTTACCCAGGTATTGCGGACCTTTTGGCGCCGGAAATAGTCGTGCGTTGCATTCTGCAGGATACGCTGAAACAAAAGGGGCAATTCGGGCGGAGGCCGGTCGCCGTATTTTTCGGCGAGCTTGATCATCGCATCCTGAACGATGTCGAGCGCCGCATCGTCGTCGCGTACGGTGTACACCGTCTGCTTAAACGCGCGTCTTTCGACGCCCGCCAGAAAATCGGCGAGTTCCTTGTCTGATGCCATCCGTGAGGCCCGGCGCAACGAGTGTGCGTCGATAAGGGTTGGTGAGAGGTTAAAGCCTGCGGATGCTAGCAAACTTTTGAGTGAACAGCGAGGAAATGCGCCGCTGTTACAGGCTGAAACACACAGCTTTCTTTAATATTTCGCAGAAATCCACGCTTTTAATGCCCGTTTCCAGTGCGCTTTCGGCGCGACTGTGCAGTTTTTCCTTGACGAACTTTATGGCCTCGGGCTATTGTTTCCGACTCGCATCATAAAGTGAACTGTCTCTTTGAGGCGAGCCCAAGAAGCCCGCTTCCCATTTAGACGCGCCGCTTGAACCCGAGCCACAAGCCCGGCAGAGAGCACCCAATCAATTTTTTGCCGAAAATTCGAAAGGTGAATGTATGAATATGCCCAGCGCGGAATTCTCCACGTCGGATACGACTCCCCCCCTCGAAGCTGAATCCATTGGCGGCACCGTGCTCATGCGCGCGCTCGCTGACGAGAAAGTCGAGTTCATTTGGGGCTATCCCGGCGGCTCGGTACTCTATATCTACGACGAGTTGTACAAGCAGGACGAGATTCAGCACATCCTCGTGCGCCACGAACAGGCCGCGGTCCATGCCGCCGACGCCTACGCGCGCTCCACGGGAAATGTTGGCGTCTGCCTCGTGACCTCCGGCCCCGGTGTCACCAATGCGGTGACCGGTATTGCCACCGCCTACATGGATTCCATTCCGCTCGTCATCATCAGCGGCCAGGTTCCTACCGCGGCAATCGGCCAGGATGCGTTCCAGGAGTGCGACACGGTCGGCATTACACGTCCCTGCGTCAAACACAATTTCCTCGTCAAAGACGTGCGCGACCTCGCCGCAACCGTCAAGAAAGCGTTTTATATCGCCCGTACGGGACGTCCCGGCCCGGTGCTGATCGACATTCCGAAAGACGTGTCGAAGACGCCGTGCAAGTACGAACCCATCAAGTCCGTCTCGCTGCGTTCGTACAATCCGGTGACCAAAGGCCATTCGGGCCAGATCCGCAAGGCCGTGCAGTTGTTGCTCTCGGCGAAGCGTCCGTACATTTATACGGGCGGCGGCATCATCCTGGCGAATGCGGCACGTGAACTGAACCAGTTCGCCGACCTGCTCGGTTATCCGGTGACGAATACGCTGATGGGCCTGGGCGGTTATCGCGCGGACAACAAGAAATTCCTCGGCATGCTCGGCATGCACGGTACGTACGAAGCCAACATGGCGATGCAGCATTGTGACGTGCTGATCGCGGTCGGCGCGCGGTTCGACGACCGCGTCATCGGCGATCCTGAACATTTCGCGTCGCATGCGAAGAAGATCATTCACATTGATATCGATCCGTCGTCCATTTCCAAGCGGGTCAAAGTCGATATCCCCATCGTCGGCGACGTGAAGGAAGTGCTGAAGGAGTTGATCGAACAGTTGCAGACGGCCGAGCATGGTCCGGACACGGCGGCGCTGGCCGACTGGTGGAAGGACATCGAGGCATGGCGTTCGAAGGACTGCCTCAAGTTCGACCGCGCAAGCGAGATCATCAAGCCGCAGTACGTAGTCGAAAAGGCATGGGAACTGACCGACGGCGAAGCATTTGTCTGTTCAGACGTTGGCCAGCATCAAATGTGGGCGGCGCAGTTCTACCGCTTTAACAAACCGCGTCGATGGATCAATTCCGGAGGCCTCGGCACCATGGGCTTCGGCTTGCCGGCGGCCATGGGCGTGAAGATGGCGCACCCGAACGACGAGGTGTTGTGCATCACGGGTGAAGGCTCGATCCAGATGTGCATCCAGGAATTGTCGACGTGCAAGCAGTACAACACGCCGATCAAGATCATTTCGCTCAACAACCGCTATCTCGGCATGGTTCGCCAGTGGCAGCAGATCGAGTACAAGAAGCGCTATTCCAGTTCGTATATGGACGCGCTGCCTGACTTCGTGAAGCTCGCTGAAGCGTATGGTCACGTGGGCATACGTATCGAGCACACGCGCGACGTTGAACCGGCGCTGAAAGAAGCACTGCGCCTGAAGGATCGCACGGTGTTCCTCGACTTCCAGACAGATCCCACCGAAAACGTATTTCCGATGGTCCAGGCAGGCAAGGGCATCACGGAAATGCTGCTCGGGTCGGAAGATCTATAACGGCTCGTTTCTCGTTCGGACTTGCGCGCGCCCGTCTTCACAAAAGACGTCCGGCCGCGCGCGAGTCTCGCGAAAACAAGCTATCTAACTGGATAAATCAGGAACGCAACCATCATGAGACACATTATTTCCGTGCTGCTGGAAAACGAACCGGGCGCGTTATCGCGTGTCGTCGGGCTCTTTTCCGCGCGTGGCTACAACATTGAAACCTTGACGGTGGCGCCGACCGAAGACAGTTCGCTGTCGCGGCTGACCATCGTTTCCATTGGCTCGGATGACGTGATCGAACAGATCACAAAGCACCTGAACCGCCTGATCGAGGTGGTGAAAGTGGTCGACCTGACAGAGGGCGCCCACATTGAGCGCGAGCTGATGCTGATCAAGGTGAGAGCGGTCGGTAAGGAACGGGAAGAGATGAAACGGATGGCGGATATCTTCCGCGGCCGGATTATCGACGTCACCGAAAAAAGCTACACGATGGAACTGACGGGCGCGAGCGACAAGCTCGACGCATTTATTCAGGGGCTGGACGCAACGGCGATTCTCGAGACCGTGCGCACAGGCAGTTCCGGCATTGGCCGGGGCGAGCGAATCCTGAAGGTCTGAGAGCGGCTGAACAAAGCGCACGTTATTAGCACCCGATTTCACAAGTTAAACCTAGCTTATTAATTACAGGTAAAAGGAACCACCATGAAAGTTTTTTACGACAAAGACGCCGACCTCTCCCTCATCAAGGGCAAGCAAGTCACGATCATCGGCTATGGCTCGCAAGGCCATGCACACGCGCTGAACCTGAAGGAAAGCGGCGTGAACGTGACGGTCGGTCTGCGCAAGAACGGCGCATCGT
>NZ_JAQGMM010000305.1 GCF_028292365.1 Caballeronia sp. | reverse complement strand
TCTCCCTTTGGGGCTGAAGGAGTCCACAACCATGTTGAATGTGAACGGCTATTCTAAACGTCGATTCTCGACTCGTCGGTTTCCTGGATTTTGCCGATGAAGCGTTCGAATGCCGCAGACAGATGCTGCGCCGGTTCTTGAGCTTTAACTGCTCGCGGCACTCCGTCATCAAGTCGCCCCACATGTCGGTTTGGTGTCCGAGCATTGGATTGGTGAACGAGAAATACGGTATGCTCCGGATCCCGCAGGATCAGCTCGATCGCATGCACTTCGTCGCGGGAATCGTCAAACGTTAGGCTTGCAAACTAAAATAATCAACTCGGGGTAAACCAATCATGATGTTGGGTCGAATCGCTATCTATAGCCTCGCCGCGTCCATTCTCGCTGGATGTGCAGTAGGCCGGACAACTGTCGACGTCTCCGCGCCTCAAGGCATAAACCCAATGACGGGAAAGTACGTGCGCATTGATTCAGTCCAGGACAAACGCACTTTTACCGTCAAGCCTCCGAGTGCCGACATGGCCTCGCTGGATCCTGATGAAGATTCTAGCGATGCGTCGAAAGCTCGTGCGATCGGCCGGAAGAGAAACGGTTATGGCAAGGCACTCGGCGATGTGGTGCTTTCTGAAGGCAAGACTGCCTCCGGCCTCGTTGAAAGCGCATTAGCTACAGGCTTTCAAGAGGCAGGCTACATTGTCGTAAAACAGGGTGACCCCAACTTTGCCGCCGCCGCTCCGGTGACTGCGCAAATAATCGATTTCTGGGCATGGTTCCAGCCCGGCTTCTTGTCCATTACAATCAACCAGAAGTCAGAACTGCAATTGTCAGGTGAGGTCGGCGCTCTTCATGGTGCTCAGACTGTCAAGACTCGCGTTAGCGAATCCACGCAGGTAGTGGTTTCCAGCGACTGGCAGGAGATCGTGGAAAAAGGCCTGTCGGCCATTACCTTGCGGACAAAGGACCTGGTAAGCGGGAAGTAGCTCTCTCCAAGAGAGAACCACGGCGCTCGTCGTGAAGATGACGGGAGCGTCTGGCTTGCCGGTCCGGAATCGCAGTCGGTATCTGGTTTAGCAGGTTCACGACGTCGGGCCAGATCCGACGTCGCAACTGCGTGACGACGAAAATGCTCAGTCTGCAGAGATAGACACGGCGAGTAAATCGGATGCGTTCAGTTTGCGATCAGACGGCGACTCAGCTGTGGGCCTCGCAGGATTGAACACAAATATCTCTTTCCACGTCTATGACCGGAAGCCGAAACCGGCACCGCCTGAGAAACGAGGCTCGTCGGCATTCACCAACCTCCAACCACCGACAACACCCCGCCTCCTCCTCAACCTCGTTAAACTACAAATGTTGTCAACCTAACGAGGCTTGTTTCGTGTCGTCCAATTTCGAAGACCTGGTTTCATCGATACGTGCGAAGTTTCCCGAATTCAGCCCGCAATTCCAGGCTGGTGCCGGTTTCCTGCTGAACTTCCCCGACGAAGTCGCGGTTCTTTCAATGCGGAAGGTGGCCGAACGAGCCAACGTCCAACCCGCAGCCCTCGTGCGACTTTCGCAGCAACTGGGTTTCCGTGGCTGGAACGAACTCCGGGAAATATTCGTCGCCCGAGTCCGTACGCGGCCGGAGGCGCTCACAACCAAAGCTCGTGCACTCGTCAAAGGCGGCTCAGGCGAGTCACTGGTCCAAGAGCTCGCCATCGCACAAAGCCACAACCTCGAAGTTACGTTCGCGCAGAACGGCGCGAAGATCATCGAGGTCGCCAAGATGCTGCGCAAAGCGCCGCATGTCCATGTGGCGGGATTCCGGTCGTGCTACCCGGTTGCGTTCAGCCTGGTCTATGGGTATCGGCTATTTCGGTCATCGGTGAGCTTGGTTAATGGCGAGGCCGGCACGCTCGAAATGCAACTTCGCGGCATGGCCAAAGGGCACGCAACCGTCGTAACAAGCTTCGCCCCGTATTCGGCCGAAGCTGTGCGAGTCGCGCAAGCGGCGAAGGAGCAGGGCTGCAAGCTCGTCGCCATCACCGATAGCGCCGTATCACCCCTCGCCCTCAACGCCGATCACGTCCTCATCTTTTCACACGAAAGCCCGTCGTTTTTTCCATCGCTCGTCGCGGCATCTGCAATCGCGGAGTCTTTGGTTGCGCATCTGCTTGCGCTCGAAGGGCGGTCGGCCGTCGAATTGCTGGAAGAAGCCGAATCTGCGCTACACGCGAAGGGCGCTTACTCGTCGTAAGCCTGAATGAAGTGTGCCGAGGTGGCGTGGCGTTTCCCGTTGCGTCGGCCCGCGGCTCTCTCACGTGCGAATTTTCCGGCTACAGAAATCCCTCATGAAAAGCACCCAGCCCGTACGTCAACGTGCGCCTGTTTCTTCCATATAAAACGAACATCGCCCCTGCAGTCGCGCGAGATCCGTGTTGACAACATATGTTGTAACGATGGAAAATAAGGCATCGCATGTTACTGAGCGCTTGATATGGCTCGAATCGAGCCAACCACCCGCTCAGAACCCTTATTCCCAAGTGACGGGCGCACGGGCATCGTCACAAACGTTGAGGTCGGAATGACAACCGTTTTTCATCGCGCCCCGCGAACCAAACTCCCTACTGCAGTTGCCGGCGATGGAATCGAGATCATCGACTCGGAAGGTAAGCGCTACATCGACGCATCGGGCGGCGCCGCTGTATCGTGTCTGGGCCACAGCAATCAGCGCGTCATCGATGCCATCAAGCGGCAAGCCCAGCAGCTTCCCTACGCTCACACTTCTTTCTTCACCACGGCCGTCGCGGAAGAATTGTCCGACCGCTTAGTAGCAGACGCGCCCGAAGGGCTGTGCCAAGTGTACTTCACGTCCGGCGGTTCCGAAGCCATCGAAGCCGCGCTCAAACTTGCCCGCCAGTATTTCGTCGAAAAGGGGCAAGGGCAGCGGCGTCATTTCATCGCTCGTCGCCAGAGTTACCACGGCAACACACTCGGTGCGCTCGCTATCGGCGGAAACGCGTGGCGTCGTGAGCCGTTTCTTCCGATTCTCATCGAAGCGCACCATGTAAGCCCGTGCTACGCGTATCGCGAGCAACGCGCCGACGAAACCGAGGAAGCGTTCGCGCAACGCCTGGCCGATGAACTCGAGTCAAAAATCGTGGAACTCGGCGGCGATACCGTCGCCGCTTTCGTCGCCGAAACGGTCGTGGGCGCAACGGCAGGCGCGGTGCCGCCGGTGCGCGAATACTTCAAGAAAATACGCGAGGTGTGCAACAAGTACGGCGTATTGCTGATCCTGGACGAAATCATGTGCGGGATGGGGCGTACCGGCCACCTGTACGCCTGCGCAGAGGATGGCGTAGTGCCAGACCTTCTGACCATCGCGAAGGGCCTGGGAGCCGGTTATCAGGCGATCGGAGCGACGCTGGTCAGCGACGAGATCTATAACACCATCGTCAATGGCTCCGGTTTTTTCCAGCACGGGCACACGTACATCGGCCACGCGACCGCTTGTGCTGCAGCGCTGGAAGTCCAGCGCGTAATTGCGGACGACAAGTTGCTGGACAATGTGCAAGCGCGCGGCGAGCAGCTTCGCGGTTTGCTCCGCGCGCATTATGCGAGTCATCCGTACATTGGCGATATTCGCGGCCGCGGCTTGTTTGTCGGCGTCGAGCTGGTGCAGGACCGGACATCGAAGAACCCATTCGACGCCAGCAAGAAATTGCACGCGGCGATAAAAAGTGAAGCGATGAAGCGCGGCCTGATGGTCTATCCGATGGGCGGTACGGTCGATGGCGCAGTCGGTGACCACGTGCTGCTGGCGCCGCCGTTCATTACGACGGCCTCACAAATCGATGAAATCGCCACGCGCCTGACCGATGCCATCGGCCGGGCATTGGCCGCAATCGGTGCGCCGGACGCGCGCTAAGTGGCAATCAAACTCTGGATAACCCATGACCCATCGCCTTCCGAATTTCGATATCGCTCACGCTACCGACGAACAGAAGACCGTTCTTCAAAGCATCCTCAGCGGTCCGCGCGGCAACTTGAACGGTCCGTTCCTCGGATGGATTCACAGCCCCGAACTGGCTGACCACGCGCAACGGCTTGGCGCGTTTTGTCGATACAAGACGGGTCTGTCATTGCGGTTGTCGGAGCTGGCAATTCTCGTTACCGCCGCGCGATGGCAATCGCAGGGGGAGTGGTTTATCCACTATCCCATCGCGCTGGATGCGGGCGTTCCGAAGGCGGTGGCGGACGCCGTTCATCGAGGCGAGCGTCCCACGTTCGATGACGCCGACGACGCGCTCATCTATGAATTTGCCACGGAGTTGTACGAGACCAAGCGTGTATCGGATAAAACGTTCGCTGCAGCCGTCGCGCGCTTCGAGCATGTGGTTGTCATCAACCTGGTCGGATTGCTCGGTTACTACGCGTTGGTCGCGATGACCTTGAACACGTTCGGCATGCGCGCCGAAGGGCAGACCACACTGCCATTCCCGGAATAAAGCGCTTCAAATAAAAAGCCACCTTCCTCACAGAAGGTGGCTTTTTACGCGCCACGAACAATCACTCAAAGGCGGTGTCGTTCGGATTGGCGTACAGCTTTTGCAAAGCATCGCTCATCGGGAAATCAAAGTTGATGTTCTTTGGCGGCACCGGCTTCGTGAACCACTTCGCATACATGGTTTTAATCTCCGGTCCCTTCATGACTTCTCTCATGGTGTCGTCCACGAGCTTCTTGAAATCCGGATCGTCCTTCCTCAACATAAAGCCGTATGCTTCGGAAGACTGCGGCGTACCAACCAGCACATACTCCGAAGGCTTGGCCGACAGCGAACGCGTTCCCGCCAGAAGCACGTCGTCCATCATGTACGCAACCGCACGGCCCGTCTCCAGCGTCAGACGACCCTCGCCATAGTCCTTCGCGCTGATGATCTGCATGTTCATCTTTTTCTCCTCATTCATCTTGCGGAGAATCCGCTCGGACGTGGTTCCCTGATTCGTCACCACGGTCTTGCCGGCGAGATCCGGGAAGTCCTTGATGCCCGAATCCTTGCGCGTCAAAAGGCGGGTCGTCGCCACAAAGAACGTGTCCGAAAACGTGACCTGAGCCTGACGCGCTTTCAGGTTTGTAGTAACGCCGCATTCGAGATCGACCGTGCCGTTCTGCACCAGCGCAATCCGGTTCTGCGACGTGACCGGGATAAACCGCACCTTGAGATCAGGCTTCTTGATCTTCGACTTCACCGCATCAATGATCTTGTTGCAGATATCTTGCGAGAAACCGATGACCTCATTGTTGGCATCGACGTAGGAAAAAGGGACTGACGTTTCCCGATGCCCGATCACGATCGTATTGGCGGCCTGGATCTTGGCCAAGGCTGTTTGCGCATCCTGTGCAAAGACGGTCGTGGACACAGCGGCCATCACGGCGGCTGCGAGCAATGTTTCCGGTTCATGACATTCCTCAGTCTTTCATGGTTATCGATAGCGCTTCGCAGCACCGATAACCATATGTTGCCATAACAAAATAAATTACAACATATGTTAACTACTGAGGTTCGACGTGTTGTCAGAAGATGACGCGGCCGATCGATGCGTTCCGGCGAGCGCTCACAAAAAAGGCAGCATCAACTCGCTGTGCGCATGCGTGTCTTAGGGTTGTGAATGGATTGATATGTATACATAGTAATAGTTAACAAGCATCGGCCATTTCTGTGGATAAGCGGTCAATCTCCCTTGGGATCAACGCTCTAGCGAAAAGGTAACTCGCGTACCAAATGGGGAGCCGGCACTTGGCCGGAGGATAACTTCCGGCGCTTTATGCACAGCAGCTGGGTTATCAAGGTTTCGCCCACAGGGCTTCACTGACTTATGCAGAAGTTATCCGGAGCTTTGCGTGCAGCAAGCTGGAGAGGCCTCGCGACTGTTACCGCGGTTGCCGCGCCGTCCCGGATCAGCGACCATGTGGATAACGACTACCGAACAATGAGGTGACGCATGAAGGAAGAGGTGATTGCATTTCTGGGGACTGGCCTGATGGGCGAGCCGATGGCGCGTAATCTGCTGGCGGCCGGGTATGGCGTGCGAGCCTGGAATCGCTCGAAGGAGAAGGCTTCCGCGCTTGCAGAAAAAGGGGCCGTAGTCTGCGACACGCCGGCAGACGCCGCACAAGGCGCGAACGTACTGATCTGCATGTTGAGCGATGGTCCGACCTGCGACGCGGTTGTCTTCCACGACAAGACCGTCCTGGCCGCATTGGCTCCGGGCGCGACGGTGATCGTGATGAGCTCGATCCCCGTGGAGACGTCCGTCGAACAGGCACGGTTTAGCACCGAGCGTGGCTTTCGTTATCTCGATGCACCGGTGTCAGGCGGCCAGCAAGGCGCAATAGATGGCACGCTCGCGATCATGGCGGGCGGCGAACCGGACACCTTCGAGGCAGCGCGCGAACTGCTTGGAGCGATGGGGCGCCCGGTGCGCGTGGGCCCTGCTGGAACCGGGCAGCAGACCAAGCTCGCGAATCAGTTGATCGTTGCAAACACCATTGCTGCCGTGGCCGAGGCGTTGTTGTTTGCCGAGCGCGGAGGCGCGGACCCGGCAAAGGTCATCGACGCGCTTGCGGGCGGCTTCGCCGATTCGCCAATTTTGCGTAAGCACGGACAACGCATGATCGATGAATCGTTCGCGCCCGGCGGCGCAGTGAAGTATCAGTTGAAGGACACGCGGACCGCGTTGGCGCGGGCGCGGTCCCTCGGGCTGGAGCTACCTGTAGCGCACATCGTGGACGCGCTGTTCGCTGCAATGGTCGATCACGGCGACGGCGATCTCGACCACAGCGCGCTCATTCGCGAGATCCGGCGCGAGAACAACTTGCAGGTAAGCCGTAAAGACAGTTGAGCGCAAGGGCACGCGTCACACGGTCTTCAGCATCCCGCCATCGACGAAATAAGTCGATCCCACGCTATAACTCGCCCGCTCCGAGCACAGGAAGACGATAAAGCTCGCCAGCTCGGCGGGCGTAGCGAAGCGGCGAATGGGCGCGTGTTCATCGGCGACGTGTTGCAAATGCGCTTCCCAGTCGCCGCCCGAATCGCGCGTGAGTTCCTTCGCCGTCTTGATCCAGTCGGGTGTCAGCACGAGCCCGGGATTGATCGTGTTGACGCGGATGTTATCCTTGATCAGTTCGTTCGCCAGGTTCTTCGAGAGCATCATCAACGCGGCTTTTGTCACGTTGTAGATGGGTTCGTAGCCGAGCGGCTGCGTTGCGCATATTGATGCATTGTTCAGGATCGCACCACCGCCGCGCGCTTTCATCAATGGCACGAGACCGCGTGCGAGGCGCGCAGCCGCCATCACATGAAGGTCCCAATAGGATTGCCACTTCTCATCGGGCGCGTCCATGATGGTCTCGTTGCTGCCCGTGCCGGCGTTGTTGAAGAGGATATCGGCGCCACCGAAATTCGCGCTCGCAGCGGCAACGATTTTGTCTACGCCTGCTGTCGTGGCAACGTCGCAAGCAACCGGTATTGCCGATACACCGAACTCGCGCGCGATACGCGCTGCAGCCTCCGTCAACCGCTCCTCTTGTCGCGCCGCGAGCAGAAGGTTCGCTCCTTCCGCCGCGAATGCCTCTGCCACTGCGAGCCCGATGCCCACGCTTGCACCCGTCAACACAACAACCTTACCGCGCAGATTCAGATCCATTTTTATCGTCTCCGTTTTTGATTAATCAAGAGTAAGTATTCAGTGCGCTTCGGATCGCGGCAAGCCAAAGTCCGACTGCGTGCGCGCCTGGATCGGCAAAGCCCAGCGCCCGATCGCCAACGTAACTGGAGCGTCCGAGACGTGGAGTCATCGACGCCGTTTGCGCGGCGCCTGATGTCGCTGCATCGACGGCTGCTTTTAGTGCTTCATCCGTATCGATAGCGCCTGATTTCGCGAGGGCGTTTTGTAGGGCAACGGCGGCCGGATGCAACGCATCGACCATCGTCCGGTCGCCGGGATGCGCGCCACCCAGCGCTGTCACACCATCGACAGCTGCAGTAAACGCCTCTGACCAATCCTTCGCAGCGGAAGCGCCAGACTGCTCGATAACCACAGATGCACGTAACAACATCACGGCGTAGAGCGGCCCCGATGTGCCGCCGACCACGCGTCTTATGGTGGCGGATAGAGTCCGCAGCACGGCGCCGGGCGTGTTCTCCGAGGGATAAGCATCGATCTCGCCAAGGATGCTACGGGCCGCCCGTGACAGGCTGATGCCGAGATCTCCATCGCCCACGCGTTGATCCATTTCAGTCAGGACGGGTTCCGCTTCGAGAAGACACGCGCATACCGCTTCGATAACCCGTCGCAACGACGAGTCGCGCGAGAGCCGCGCGCCGCTGGCTGTAACCGGTGCAACAGGTGCGGGCTTAACGGATGCCTTCGCCACGCGACCGCTCAACGCGGGCCATGCTGTGGTTTGCGTGGCAGCATCGAGCCATGTGAGCCGTTGATCGTCCACGCGCAATAACGTGAGGGAAATGCCGGCCATCTCGAGTGCGCTCAGGAACGTCCCCGACCATGCACGCTCGACGTTAATCTTATATTCCCGAAGGTAGCGCAACGCCGACCCCGCAACAATGCTCAGCTCGCTCGACGGCGTGCCGCCCAGATTGTTCACGAGCAACGCGACGCGGTCATCGGACTTCAATGCAAGATCGTCGATGATCTTCGCGAGCAGGCGCCCGACAATCTGCTGTGCCGGTTCGAGCGCTCCACGCTCCACGCCAGGCTCGCCGTGAATGCCGAGACCCCATTCGATTTCATCGTCGGCGAGTTGGAAGCCCGGCTTGCCAGCCGCCGGCACCGTGCACGGTGTAAGGGCCACGCCCATGGTGCCAAGCGACGCCACCGTATCGCGCGCAATCTGCGCTACTTCGCCAAGCGGCCGTCCCTCGGCAGCAGCGGCGCCCGCGATCTTGTGCACGAATACGGTCCCTGCAAGACCGCGCCGGCCGGCGTGTTCGCCGTGCGCCGAGAGTGCGACATCGTCGGCGACGATCACCATCTCCACTGCAATTCCCTCAGCCCGCGCGATCTCCGCAGCAAGCCCGAAATTGAAGCGGTCACCGGTGTAATTCTTGACGATAAGAAGGACGCCTGCGGGACCGGCGACGGCCCGGATAGCATCGAGGACGGCATCGGTCGAGGGCGACGTGAAGACCTCGCCGGACACCGCCGCGCTGAGCATGCCGGGACCGACGTAACCGCCGTGAGCGGGTTCGTGACCCGAGCCGCCGCCTGAGATCAGGGCCACTTCGCCGCGCGCTGCGGCGCCTTCGGCATCGGCACGAACGATGATCGTGCTGCCCTGCAGCAACGACAAGCCGGGGTTGAGCGCGGCGAGTCCGTCGAGCATGTCGGGCACGACCGCGGAGACGTCGTTGATGAGCTTCTTCATATCAGCCATCCTCCTTGGAAGCCGCCGGCTCTTCAGTACGAGCCCTGCGCGGCTGTGGGAGACATGATAGATGGCTCGACCGCATCGCGCTTTTGCGTTCTTCAATCGTGCTTGTTAGTCGCGCTGTCAGTCATACCGCTCAATCGAGAAACTCGGTCGCGCGTTGCTGAAGCATGGCCCTGAAGTCGTCGAGCCAGCCGATGGACAGCCGCCAGCTCTGCCAATACAGATCGACATCGATATGCGCGCCCGGCATCAGTTCAACCAACTCGCCTGACGCAAGCGCCGGCCCGATCATCTGCGTGGGACACATGCCCCACGCCATCCCGGACAGGCACGCGCGCAGATAACCCGCGACGTGCGGAATCAGATGTCGAGGCGGATCGAGATCCGCCCGCGTGATCCGCCGCATGAAGCGCTTTTGCATCTGGTCTTTCTGATTGAAGTCGACACGCGGTGCGTGACGCAACGCGTCGCGCGTGACTCCTGCGGTGAAGTGCCGGTCAAAGTATGCCGGTGAGCAAACGGGCAAATAGCGCATGCGCCCCAGCTTGGTCGAGCGGCATCCCTGCACCGGTTCGGCCTGCGTGGTCACCGCCCCTTGCACGCTGCCGTCGCGCAGTTGTTGCGCCGTGTAGTCCTGATCGTCGATCACCAGGTCCAGCAGCATTTCCCGTTCGGCGAAGAAGCCCGCAATGGCGTCGATGAACCAGGTGCCCACGCTGTCGTCGTTGACCGCCATGCGAAACGTCGGCCACTTTCCGGGGAGCATGCCCGGCAAAGCCGGCATTTGCCCGCCCAACTCTGTTTCCAGACGCTGCACGCGTTCTATATGACGGCAAAGCAGCGCGCCCGGCGGCGTCGCAATGCACGGCGGACCGCGTTTCACCAGCACGCTTCCGACACGTTCCTCCAGCAGCTTCACCCGCTGTGAAACCGCCGATGGCGTGACGTTCAGTTCCCGGGCGGCGCGATCGAACGAGCCGAGCCGGACAACCGCGCCGAGTGCATCGAGCAAGGCGTAATCCAACATTAGTAAAATTTAACTCGCATTAGGAAAGTTAGCTTCTTTTAAGCGTTGACGAAGGGCAGACTACGCCTGTTGGTAGTGCCCGTCCACCCGCCTTTTTGCCGGGTCAACGCTCCGGCTGCCGCACCTGCGCGCCTCGCTACCGTTACAAAGACCGCTACCTCTCCCGGAAAATCATGACTCCATCGCCGTTTCAACTCGAGCGTTATTTTGCTGTTCACGAATTCACCGCGCGCTATTTGCTGTGTAGTTCCGACCCGGAATCCATGTCGATTGCGGACCTGCTTGCATTCGAGCCGGGATCAACAGAAGGTCTTGGCAACCTGCGCCTGGGCTATACCGAATACCCCGGCGCACCTGAACTTCGTCGAGAAATTACGACGTTATACGAATCAATTGATATCGATAACCTGATCGTGCACACGGGCGCGCAGGAAGCAATTTTCTCGTTCGTCCATTCGATGCTCAAGGTAGGCGATCACATGATCGTCCACATGCCGGGTTATCAGTCGCATTATTCGATCGCTGAAGCGGCTGGGGTTTCCGTGTCGCCATGGCTTGCACGCGAATCGGAGAACTGGGCGCTGGATTCCGGCGAGCTGGAAAAACTCGTCAAGCCGGAAACGAAAGCGTTGCTGATTTGCGCGCCGCACAATCCGACCGGTTATCTGCCTGAGCGCGCACGCTTTGACGCGATCGTCGATTTCTGCCGGCAGCGTGGTCTCTGGCTATTCAGCGATGAAGTCTATCGAGGACTGGAGCATGACCCCGCAGCACGTTTGCCCGCTGCGTGCGATGTCTATGAGAAAGCGATATCGCTTGGGGCTTTATCGAAGTCACATGGTTTGGCGGGGCTGCGCATTGGCTGGATCGCCACCCGGGATCGCGACGTGCTCGCGGCCATGAGCACGTTCAAGGACTATCTGACCATCTGCAATAGCGCGCCGAGCGAATATCTCGGGGCCATCGCCGTGCGTAATACCAACGCGTTAATCGAACGCAATATGTCGATTGTCAGAAATAACCTGGCCATCCTCGATCCGTTCTTCGAACGCCATCAAGAGATGCTGGAGTGGCGCCGGCCGTCCGCCGGAACGGTCGCTTTTCCGCGCCTGAAGCGCGGCGGAGCAGAACGTTTTTGTGCAGAAGTCCTGGAGCGTACCGGCGTGCTTCTGCTGCCCAGCACGCTGCTCGATCATGGCGATGAGCATTTCCGTATTGGCTTTGGACGGAGAAACATGGCCGAGGTCCTGCAAATAGTTGAGAACTATTTGCGCGAGCGCGGTACGAAGTAGAACCGCTGCGGAGGAGCCGACACGCCCAAGTTTGTCGATTTCTCCCCTTCCGGGAGCCAGTGCCAAAGCGCATTGGCCCATTACCTTTGTCGATTCACTCGTACACTAAGGTGCTATATCGCTAAGACTCACAGAACTGCACATCGCGGAGTACAGAATATGAAGTGGCTACTTGTATCGCTTGCAGCGTTGGTTGGATACAGCGCCCATGCTGAGAACGCTGAACCGAAGCAGGCCAGCAGCACCTACGCATCACCCCGGTTCACTCGCGATACCACAGAGGACATCAACATTCAGATGGAAACGGATCACGAAACAGGGTGCCGTTATCTAATTGCAGAAGGCCAGGGCATCACGCCGCTTTTAAAGAGTAACGGCACGCCCGACTGCAACGCGCCAAAGCTCGGGCAGCAATAACAATCGCGCAGCGTTCGAAAAGCGCGGGGAGGGCGTGGGAGTGCCTACCACGTCCATCGGACGCCCGCATTGCCGCCGATGGTCCGTTGATGTGAGCCACCCAGATTTGTCAAATAGCTCGCCGTGACGAACGCGCTGCCAGAACGCGTGACCTGCGCGACCAGCCCCAAGTCAAATCGCCCGGCCGTCTGTCCGATGCCCCCAGGGTTGACGGTTGTTCCACCGAAGGTCGTGCTGTCGCCCTCGCCGAATGCGCGCAGGACGCTCACGCGCGCGTACGGTTGCCACGTCACTCCCGCGCTGCTGAAGGTTCGCTGCACCCTTACGCCAACGCGGCCGGTGTACGTGTTGCCATTGTTGAATGACACGGAGGACACACCGTCGTTGAAATCATTGAGGGACAAGTTTTGCCAGATGATCTGCGCCTGGGGTTCGACGACAAAAGCCCCGCCCACCGGAATGGGGAAGCCGCCTTCCACGGAGCCCGTCACCGCCGTGCCGTGCGTTCCCGCGCTTGTTCCTTGATTCGATAACGGATCCATCGTGATCGACGATCCCATCAGTATCGCATCCGTGTACCAGCCCGACGGGCCGACATGTGTCCAGTATCCGCCGAGGCTATAGGCGTTCACCGCCAGATGGCCGACATCGACATTAGGAAAACCCAGCGCAAAGCCGTTGACATCGCCGGTTGCCCTGGCGAAGCCGACGAACAACCCATAGTGGTTCCGATGACCTGATGCCGTCACGTCCGAGTAGAGGTCATGGCCGACTTGTGCGCCGAAAATGGAGCCATCGAACTCAGGGTTCGCCGCGCCGTCCTGGCTGCTGACCGAATGTCCGCCCCAGACGCGTCCCCACGCAGCCGGCAGCGCGCCAGTCTCGGTGAGCAATGACTGGTCACCTTGCCGGTCGTGGAAGTTATCGATTTGCTGGATGCCGATTTGCCTCGCGACCATCGGAATGGCGGCGTACAACGCCACTTCCGGGCGGTACAAGGGAATCGGAGCGGAGCCGGGCGGCGGCGGGGCAGGCAGGGCCGGAGAGCCAGCGGCAGCAATCGGGCCGGTCTTGAGCGGTGTCTTCGGGCGCCGTGCCGGTGGGCGAGCTGGGTGAACTGGGCGAAGTGCCCGTGGGCGTACCCGGCGACGTCCCGGTCGGTGTGCCGGGCGAAGTGCCCGTGGGCGTACCCGGGGACGTTCCAGTCGGTGTACCGGGAGAAGTGCCCGTCGGGGAGCCAGGAGATGTCCCGGCGGGCGTTTCTGGCGTCGTCGGGCCTGATGGAGTGCTCGGTTGTTTCGGCGGAGCCGCGGGTGCCGGGGCGACGGTGTTGCGCAAATACCAGCTCTCGCTGGTCCCTGCCGTCACGCCGCCCTTCGCAAGGTAGTACGAATACGCGCCCGCCTTGATGGACGCTGGAAGCGAAAACGAGCCAAGGGTGGAAGTCGCGCCATTGGCGGCCTAAACTACCTGTATTCCGTCGGCGACCGTCGCGGCGCCCGTTCCGCCAATGTTCGTGATCAGCAGCGTGCTGGAACCGCTGGCATTGCCACCGTTGATCACGAGGCGATCCGACGCGGAATTATCGGGCCCGACGACCGTATTGAGCGCGATCCGGGCGTTTTGTCCGATGTAATTTCCCGTGACGATGAGCTGGTTACCCACGCCCGCGCCGGCAATCTGGGCGAGTCCGTTATTGGTGAGCTGGCCCTGGACGTTAAACGCACCCAATGTCGACGATGCAAAGCTCGGCAGCGCGTTGGCCACAAAAATAGTCCCGTTGTTCGTCGCATCGCCGACCACGCTTCCATATCCGCCGA
>NZ_JAQGMM010000268.1 GCF_028292365.1 Caballeronia sp. | reverse complement strand
TGGCGATCCAGTAGATGGAGTCGGCAATGTCTTCGGCCGTCAGCGGTTGCACGTCCTTATAGACGTTGGCAGCTTTCGTGTCGTCGCCCTTGAAGCGGACGTTGGAGAATTCCGTGCCGCCACACAGCCCGGGTTCGATGTCGGTTACGCGCAACGCCGTGCCGGTCAGGTCTGCTCGCAAATTCAGGCTGAACTGGCGCACGAACGCTTTAGTCGCGCCATAAACGTTGCCGCCCGGGTAGGGGTAGGACGCTGCGATCGAGCTGAGATTGAACACGTGCCCGCGATTGCGTTCGACCATGCCAGGCAATAACGCGTGCGTGACTGTGACGAGGCCCTTGCAGTTGGTATCGATCATGTTGTTCCAGTCGTCGAGGCTCGCGCGCTGTGCCGGTTCCAGGCCGAGCGCCAGCCCGGCATTGTTGACGAGCACGTCGATCTGCGAAAAAGCGTCCGGGAGCGTTGCGATAGCCGATTTAATCGCGGATTCGTCGCGAACGTCGAGTTCAACGGGCAGCAGCGCGTCGCCGAGTTCTTGCGACAGCGCCAGCAGGCGGTCTTTGCGGCGCGCGGTTGCAATCACGCGATGGCCGCCTTTCACAAAGGTGCGGGCGATGGCTGCGCCGAAGCCGGCGGAAGCGCCAGTGACAAATACGATCATGTGCGGATTCCGGTTGTAAGGTTGCTTTGTCAGGTTACGGAAAGGGAGCTTTCACGCGGGCGGCGCCTGGGCGCTTGCGGGAAAGCCGGACAGCGTACTTCCATTGCTGCGACGCGACAAGTTGTCAGTTTTTATGTCAATGAATAATTCAATCCGGCCGGACAAGACGCCTGAGTAGCGCAAATTCCGCTCCCGGTCGGCAATTTTAGCCCCTTTGTAGCGCTTGCACGCTGCGGCCTGCGGTACTTTATGGCCTTGAAAGCACCTGTTTCAGGCGCTTTCCGGCAGTTGCCTATTCTCAGGCGGCCCATTAAACTAGGACGCTCCAGCCCTGCGTAACTGGCGACAAGGATCTTCGGATCCAAGGTGGATTAACCCACTGGGAAGCGCAGGGTGTCGTTTTGCCGTTCGCCTGGGCAGCTGAGATCCGCGCGCGCTCGTTGCGTTGTCGGTGGCTGTCCGTCTCGCGTAAACGGAGCTTCTCTCTTCCGCCTCGCTTGGGACCCATCGTGCTTCGCGCTCTTGGCGAACGCGGTGCATATGCGCACGCGCGATCCGGTCAACTGGCATCCATTCAACGGAAAACGTATGTTTGATAAAGCCCAAAGTACTATCGCCCAAGTCGATCCGGAATTGTTCGCGGCGATCGAGCAGGAAAACCAGCGCCAGGAAGATCACATCGAGCTGATCGCGTCGGAAAACTACACCAGCCCGGCTGTCATGGCAGCCCAGGGCTCGCAGCTCACGAATAAATACGCGGAAGGCTACCCGGGCAAGCGCTATTACGGCGGCTGCGAGTACGTCGATATTGTCGAGCAATTGGCTATCGACCGCGTGAAACAACTGTTTGGCGCTGAAGCCGCCAACGTGCAGCCGAATTCCGGCTCGCAAGCCAATCAGGGCGTGTTTTTCGCCATGCTCAAGCCTGGCGACACCATCATGGGCATGAGCCTGGCCGAAGGCGGCCACCTCACGCACGGCTCGCCGGTCAATATGTCGGGTAAATGGTTCAACGTGGTCAGCTACGGCCTGAACGAAGCCGAAGACATTGACTACGACAAGACCGAAGAGCTTGCCAAAACACACAAACCGAAGCTGATCGTGGCGGGCGCTTCGGCGTTTGCACTGAAGATCGATTTCGAGCGCTTGTCGAAGATCGCGAAGAGCGTTGGCGCGTATTTCATGGTCGACATGGCACATTACGCAGGTCTGATTGCGGCCGGCGTTTATCCGAATCCGGTCCCGTTCGCGGATTTCGTCACGACAACGACTCATAAGAGCCTGCGCGGCCCGCGCGGCGGCGTGATCCTGATGAAGGCGGAGTACGAGAAACAAATCAACTCGGCCATCTTCCCGGGCATTCAAGGTGGCCCACTCATGCACGTGATCGCCGGTAAGGCTGTCGCGTTCAAGGAAGCTTTGACGCCGGAATTCAAGGCGTATCAGCAACAGGTCGTGGACAACGCGCGGGTGCTGGCCGAAACGCTGGTGAAGCGTGGCCTGCGGATTGTCTCGGGCCGTACCGAAAGTCACGTGATGCTCGTCGACCTGCGCGCCAAGCACATCACCGGCAAGGCAGCGGAAGCTGCGCTCGGCAAGGCTCATATCACCGTGAACAAGAACGCGATTCCGAACGATCCGGAAAAGCCGTTTGTCACGAGCGGCGTGCGTATCGGCTCGCCGGCCATGACCACGCGCGGCTTTGGCGTGGCTGAGGCCGAGCAGGTGGGTAACCTGTTTGCCGACGTGCTGGATGCGCCGGAAGACGAAGCCAACCTCGAGCGCGTACGCGCCAAGGTCGCCGCGTTGACCAAGCAATTCCCGGTCTACGGCTAAGCGATGCGCTGCCCCTTCTGCCGGCATGAGGACACGCAAGTGGCGGATTCGCGCGTGTCGGAAGACGGGGCGGCAATTCGCCGGCGGCGGCGTTGCCCCGCCTGCGACAAACGTTTCACGACGTATGAGCGTGTGGAACTCGCGTTGCCGTCGGTAGTAAAGAAGGATGGCAGCCGCACCGAGTTCGATCGCGCGAAGATAGTGGCGAGCATGCAACTGGCGCTGCGCAAGCGCCCCGTCGCGGCGGATGCCGTTGACGCAGCCGTTGCGCGGATCGAATACCAGTTGCTTGGCAGCGGCGAGCGCGAAGTTCGCAGTGACCGTCTGGGCGAACTCGTGATGAACGAGCTGCGGCAGTTGGACACCATTGCGTACGTGCGTTTTGCTTCGGTCTACAAACGCTTTGAAGACGTGTCCGAATTCGAAGACGTGCTCGAGGAATTCCGGCGCGCCGCGCCGCGCAAAACCAGTCCCCGCAAACGCTGAGCGTTTCTGCATTTCGTTGGTCCTTTCTAGCTTGAGCCCTGTGATCGTTTCGATAGTATGTCGAAGCTTTCGCACGTCCGATACTCGACCGATCGGCTAATGGCAGACATCGAAAATTCTCTTTAGATTGAGCGTTGATTCAGTTCAATCGATAAGGAATGCAGATGAATTTAAGATGTCCGTCAGGCTTCACACTGGTCCAACTCGCGGTCGTGCTTGCAGTGATCGCTGTCGTTGCCACGTTCGCATCGCCGTCCGTTGTCGTCTGGCATAAGCGCGATCAGGTCGATGCACGCGCACGCACTATGATGTCCACCCTCACGCTGGCGCGCTCGGAAGCGATCCGGCGCGGCGCACGCGTGACCTTGTACCGGATCGATGCCTCGCACGCGTGTCTCGCGGCCAACAAGGCTTGCGACGGCGGCTTGACGGACTGGTCATGCGGATGGGCGCTATTCGCCGATCGCGGCGGCGCGCGCGTGTTGTTGCGAATGCAACCGGCGGCGAGCGGTATTGCTATTGGCGGCGCGGGGAGTGAATTGTCGTTCACGCCGCCCTCGGGCCAGGTGATCGGCGGCTTTCGCAGCTTCGACTTCAGTGCCCGCAACATCGGGTTGGCGTCGCTTGGAGTGCGCGGGCGCCGCTGTATCCGGCTCGCGGCCGGCGGCCGACCCCGGTTGACACAGGGCGCGTGCGGAGCGGCGACATGACACGTTCATTGCGCAGGGGTGGCCGGGGAGATTCACTGATCGAAGTCCTGGTCGCGATGTCGCTGACGGCCATTACGGCGCTCGGGATTATCGGCTCGCAATTGTGGCTGGCTCGCACCGAACGTTCGCTGGCGGCACGTGAGTCGGCCACGTCGATTGCAGATTCCGTTGCGGAGGGAAGCGGCAAGCCCGGGACCGGGCAGCCACTGGTCGAGGGGATCGAGCGGCTCGGGTTCGGCTACTGGCTGAAAGACGCGTTGTCCTCTGTGGACGCCGCGGCAATCTCGCGGGTACGCTGGCCGCTGGTCGTCGCCGTGGACGTGCGCGTGCTCGTGCGCGGAGACAGTGCGAGCGCGACGGCTCACCCGCGTTATATCGATCGTGATGGTGTGTCGGTCGTATCCGCGGACGGTCGTATCAGGCAAGTTTTCCGGCGCCGCATCGCACTGCGCAATGCGATGAACTCACCGAACAGTCCAGGAGCGGCGTCGTCATGAAAAAACGTATCCGCTCATGTATCCGCCTACGTAGACACTCACGCGGCATTGCGTTGCCGATCGTCTTGCTGATGTCGTCGATGCTACTGGTCACCGTCGCCGCATGGCTCGAGGCGGCGCTCGTCAGCGCGCGAACAGCAACCAATCTGGGTGAGCGCGTACAGGCATTTCACAGTGCCGACAGCGCCGTGATCCGCTGCGCCAGCATCGCGCTTGACTCTCTGCCCGAACTGAAAAGCCGTACTGATCCACTAGCCGCCGAACCGAACAAATGGCGGCTGAAGACTTCGTTCGAAGGTGCATCGGCAGTTGCAGTGATGCCGTTTGCATCATGGCCATACGCGATACGTCCGCCTCAATGCCTCATCGAAGCGTGGCCGGCCCGGGATAACGATCAAGCCGGCGCTTTTTTGATCACTGCCCGTGGTTTCGGCCGGATGGCGGACAACGAGTCGTGGCTACAGCAGGAGATTGAAATGGGTGAATGCGGCGTCGTGCGGCACTGGCGCCGCATTGTCGCAAAGCCGTTTCAGGGGAGCTCGCCATGACCATGGTTGACAAGGGCTTCACGCTGCTCGAACTGATGATCACGCTCGGTGTCGCGGCGATCATCGCGACGTTCGCCATGCCGGTTTATCGGGAACAGGTGGCAAGAGGGCATCGACTGGATGCAGTGAGCGCGCTTTATCGCGCCGCTCAATACGTGGAGCGCGCGCGAACGATTTCGAGCAATGACGTTGCTGCCAAGCTGCCGCTTGGCTTGGATCAAGCGCCCGCGTTGGGCACGCCGATTTACGTGTTGCGGATGCTCGGTGAGTCGGAGCAGAACGGCGGGCATTCGATCGAAGCGCAACCGGTGGACGCGAACGACGCGTGCGGAATCTATTCGCTGGACGCGACGGGCGTCAGGTCGAATCGGTCGGCGAAAAAATCACACCGCCCAAAGTGGCGGCGTGCTGGAGCGGAAAATGAGCGAATTGAACGAACGCTACGCCGTACAGTCTGGGCGGCCCACGCCTATCCCCGCGCCGATACCTTCACGCGTCCGGATCAACAGCCGCGTCGGGCGCCAACGGCTTGTCCGGACTCGACTTGATCTGTTGCCATACGCGATACGCCTCCCAGCCCAGCAGGCCCAGACCGCCCCACTTGAGTATCGGTTTCGCGCTGGCAATCAGGCGGGAGCGCACAGGTTTCGTGAGCACCAGCGAGGCGAAAGAACTCACAACGGGGTATTGCTTAAGCAACAGGCCCAGGCCACCGCCGCCACTGAACAGTCCGCTCAGGCCGCTTATCCGGCTCATGAATCCGCTGCCACCCGATGTCCGGCCACGTTTGCGGCGCCCCGGCATCAGCAAATTCAGGACGCTGAAATGAGAGAACTTGTAACGCAGATCGGCGCTGGCTTGCGCAAGTTCCATGCGCTCGACGTCCGCCCGCGCGATCAGCAGTTCCTTGCGCAACGCGCGCATGTGAGGCGTGCTCAGCTTGTGCGCGGTCGCTCGCTTCTGGGCTTTGAAGGTGTCGTCGTAGTGACTCATGGCGTGGCGGGCTCTTGGAAAGTCGTCGATGAATACTGTTTTGTCGTACTGCCCGGGCGTCGCCATAAGGTGAGCCCTTGGCGCACATCAGTTGAACGTGTCGCGGTCCTTCTTGAACTCGGCGAGCGTGCTGTCGAAGACGTTAGGGGCATCGAGCAGGCCGGCGCGTGCGCGGATGGCGCAAAACACGGCAACCAGCGCGTACGCAACCGTGATCCCCGCAAGCGATTGCCACCGGTACGTGTCCCAGAACGCGATCGCGACCAGCACCGTGAGCGTAATGAGCGCCATCATGGTGAGCATCATGGCGGCAAGACCGAGGAACAGTACGCCGATCAGCCGCTGCTTTTCTTCTGCGAGCTCGATGCCGATCAGTTCCAGGCGCGTTTCGAAAATGGCGAACACGGAACTGACAATGCGGCGCAACGGCCCTTGCGTATCGTGCTGAGATTGCCTTTCTGTCGTCATGGCTTGAGCGCGAGGAGCGCGTTATTTTTGGCGCGGAGGTTTCCGGCCGGGTCGCATAGCCGCGCCGGCCGGTCTAATAAGCTGGACGCCGGTCAGAAACTCCGGCGGTCCCAGGCGGTTACGGTTTTCACCGGCGAAAATAGCCCTGCAAAGTTAGCCCTGCATACAGCAAATAGCGAACCGTACCAACACCGTGGCTAACCTGGCCTCTGGGATTGGCGAGAGTTAGCGGCGATTGATCAACAAACCAACGACGACGCCTAAACCTGCAGCAATCCCGATTGATGCCCACGGGCGTTCGTGAACGAAGTCGTCGGTGGCACGAGCAGCTTTCTTGCCTTTTTCGATCACCACGACTTGTGCGTCGGCAGCCTTCTCCTTCGCTTGCTTCAAGCGGGTCAGAGCGGTCTCGCGCAACTCGGATGCACGCTCGCCTGTGGCGCTTGCGGCCTGTTTCAACAGGTCTTCGGCGTCTGCGAGAACGGTTTTGATATCCGACATGAATCGCTCCTTATTGATTTGTGACATTGATGGCTCCACACAGGTGAGGCAACGCCAATCGTACCAAAGAAGCGGTCGCAAATTGGCGTCCATCCGGCCCCTGGAACAAACCATGCAGGTTTTGTTCCTGCTGTCACAAAGCTGGTCACTGGAATGTTCAAAGGGTATTGCGCCATCGCGTAGAGGCCGGCCGTAAATGCACGGATGCACAACGCCGCATCGGGCGGATGTCGTTCCAGCCTGCGAAAGTTTCCGGCCAAGGCCGAAAAATTACAAAAATGCATGACGATGTGACGGAATGTTCGTTCGTTGGGCAGGTCTACTCCCGTATGCTTTAACTTTTGCCGAGCCCCCTGCAACCAACCTGTACCAGATCTGCACTGTGCGACGATCAACGCAGTGCATCACTTCGAGGAGAGACACATCATGAGCTTGCGTTTAGGCGACACGGCGCCCGATTTCGAACAGGATTCAAGCGTTGGCCGTATCAAGTTTCATCAATGGCTAGGCGACAGCTGGGGCGTGCTGTTTTCACATCCAGCAGATTTCACGCCGGTCTGCACCACGGAACTGGGCCTGACCGCGAAGCTGACGGGCGAGTTCGAGAAACGCAATGTGAAGGCCATTGCGTTATCAGTCGATACCGTGGAATCGCATAAGGAGTGGATCAAGGACATCAACGAGACGCAGGCAGCGAATGTCGGCTTTCCGATCCTGGCCGACGGCGACCGCAAGGTGTCGGAGCTCTACGACATGATTCACCCGAACGCGAATGTCACGCAGACGGTGCGCTCGCTTTTTGTCATCGATCCGAAAAAGAAAGTCCGCCTGACCATCACGTATCCGGCCAGCACCGGCCGGAACTTCGATGAAGTCCTGCGCGTGATCGATTCCCTGCAACTGACCGATAGCCATTCGGTCGCAACGCCGGGTAACTGGAAGCAGGGCGACGACGTAATTATCGTTCCGTCGCTGCAAGACCCGGAGGAGATCAAGCGCAAGTTCCCGAAGGGTTATAAGGCTGTGCGCCCGTATCTGCGCCTGACGCCGCAGCCGGACGAGTAAGCGCTGGCCGGAACCTGCTTCAAGTGGCAAGTGGCAAGTAAAAAATCAAAAAGCCAACGCATGAAATGCGTTGGCTTTTTGCTTCCCGGCCGACTTAAGGAGCCGGGGCAATCCCGACGAGAACGTAACTCAGAAAAACGCCTGAATTCCCGTCTGAGCGCGTCCGAGGATCAGCGCATGGATGTCGTGCGTGCCTTCGTACGTGTTCACCACTTCCAGATTCACCAAGTGGCGCGCCACGCCGAATTCGTCCGAAATGCCATTGCCGCCGAGCATGTCACGCGCCAGTCGCGCGATATCCAGCGCTTTCCCGCACGAATTGCGTTTCATGATCGACGTGATTTCGACCGCCGCCGTGCCTTCGTCCTTCATGCGGCCCAGACGCAGGACGCCTTGCAGTCCGAGGGTGATTTCCGTCTGCATGTCGGCGAGTTTCTTCTGAATCAACTGGTTCGCGGCAAGCGGACGGCCAAACTGCTTGCGATCCAGCGTGTATTGACGAGCCATGTGCCAGCACGCTTCGGCCGCGCCCAACGCACCCCACGCGATCCCATAGCGCGCGGAATTCAGGCAGGTGAACGGGCCTTTAAGCCCGCTCACGTTCGGCATCAGGTTTTCTTCCGGCACGAAGACTTCGTCCATCACGATCTCGCCGGTAATCGACGCCCGCAAGCCGACCTTGCCGTGAATGGCCGGCGCGCTTAAGCCCTTCCAGCCTTTCTCCAGGATGAAACCGCGAATCAGATCACGGCCTTCCTCTTCCAGCTTCGCCCACACGACGAAAACATCGGCGATCGGCGAATTCGAGATCCACATCTTCTGGCCGGAGATCGAAAAACCGCCGTCCACCTTCTTGGCGCGCGTTGTCATGCTGGCGGGGTCGGAGCCGGCGTTCGGCTCGGTGAGCCCGAAGCACCCGATCCATTCGCCGGTCGCCAGCTTCGGCAGATACTTTTGCTTCTGCGCTTCGGTGCCGAATGCGTTGATCGGCACCATGACGAGCGACGATTGCACCGACATCATCGACCGGTAGCCCGAATCCACGCGCTCAACTTCGCGCGCGATCAAGCCATAGCTGACGTAGTTGAGACCGGGACCGCCGTACTGTTCGGGAATGGTCGGGCCAAGCAGGCCGAGTTCGCCCATCTCACGGAAGATCGCCACGTCCGTGTGTTCGTTGCGGAACGCGTCGAGCACGCGCGGCTGCAGCTTGTCCTGCGCGTAGGCATGCGCGGCGTCGCGGATCATGCGTTCTTCGTCGCTGAGTTGCTGGTCGAGCAGCAACGGATCTTCCCAACTAAAACGGGCGTCATCGGCCATGTTGTTTCTCCTGTTTCCTCTGTTCCTGATTTTAGGACTTGACTGATGTTCCGCTAAGCGGAACAATGTTTTGCAAATCAGAACTGAGTCTAGCATCCGATGCCGATAACTTCCATCCGAAATTCCGAGTCGCTAAAGTCTTCTGAATCGTCTGCGGAGTCTCCCGATTCATCAGAAGGAATCGATGAACGCAAGTTTGTCGTCGCGCTCGCCCGCGGCCTGGAGATGCTGCGCGCATTTCGTCCGGGCGAGACCTTGCTGGGAAATCGCGATTTCGTCGATAGAACCGGCTTGCCCAAAGCCACCGTCAACCGGCTTGCGTACACGCTGACCACGCTGGGTTATCTGCGTTTCGACGAACCGGCCGGCAAATACGCGCTCGACACGGGCGTGCTGTCGCTGGGATTCGCGTTGCTGGCGGGCGCCGATGCGCTCGAACTGGCGCGCCCGCACATGCGGGTGCTCGCGCGGGAAATTGGCGCGGCGGTGTCGTTGGGGTGCCGCGACGGGCTCGACATGATCTACCTGGAAACCATCCGTAGCGAGACGGCGCTGACATTGGGTCTTGCGCCGGGTTCACGGCTGTCGATGCTGACCAGCTCAATGGGGCGCGCGTATCTGGCGGTGCAGGAGCCGGATCAGCAGGCGGCTTTGCTCGAAGAACTCGGCGCGGCGGCCGCGAAGAAAGGCGAAGACGGCGCGCGGCTGGTGAAGGCGGCCAAAGAGGCGATCGACGATTACGCCCGCGATGGCTGTTGTTATTCGTTTCGCGACTGGCATGCCGATGTGAACGCCATCGCTGCACCTTTACGCGATATTCGCAACGGCCGCTGGCTCGTTCTGAGCAGCAGCGGGCCGGCATCGTCGATGGACGAAGCCTATTTCCGCAATATTGTTGCGCCCAAGCTACGGACGCTAGCGGCGCGACTGGCGTGAAGGACGCCTGATTGAGCCCGAATAAAGCTGCTTAATAGCGAAATCGGGTCAAAATCGGTCAAAAAGTGATTTAGAAATAACATCCCAAAAACACGGCTCTTAGAACATAATTCGATGAAACAGCCGCAGGGAGACTAAAAAATGACCGGGTTCTCGCTGGACGCAACGGATTGCCGTATTTTGTCGGTGCTGCAAGAAGATGGACGCATCAGCAACCTCGATCTGGCAGAGCGGATTTCGCTTTCGCCGTCAGCGTGTCTGCGCCGCATGCGACTGCTCGAGGAGGAAGGGGTAATCGCGAGCTATCGCGCGTGTCTGGACCGGGAACGGCTGGGCGTGGAACTGGAGGCTTTCGTCCATGTTTCCATGCGCAACGACCAGGAAAACTGGCACGAGAAATTCGCAGCCGCCGTACGGGAATGGCCGGAAGTGGTGGGTGCGTTTGTTGTGACCGGCGACACCCATTACGTGCTGCGGGTGCTTGCACACAATCTCAAGCACTACTCGGACTTCATCCTGAGCAAGCTGTACAAGGCGCCCGGTGTGATCGATATCCGCTCGAACATCGTGCTTCAGACCATGAAGGACGAAGCGGGCGTGCCGGTCGCCCTGATCGACAGAACCGGCAGCGTGTCTTGATCGGGGTTCGTTGATCCAGGTCCAAGACCGGCTGAACTAGCCGGTTACAGCGATCCAAGTGTATGAAACTGCCCCGCCTGAAACACGAGCGGGGCAATCTCCGCTGCATTTTCATGCACGCCGCATCGCTCGACCTGACCCACGAAGATCACGTGATCGCCTTCCTGATAACGGCTGCGGTTGTGGCATTCGAACCACGCGAGCGCACCGTCGAGCACCGGCATGCCGGTGTCGCCCGCGGCGTGTGACACGCCGGCAAAACGGTCGCCCTTGACCGTCGCAAAGCGTTTGCAAAGATCGACTTGCGTCGCGGCCAGCACGTTGACTACGTAGTGACTATTGGCCTGGAATACCGGCATCGATGCGGATTTGGTTGCAAGGCTCCACAGCACGAGCGGCGGATCGAGCGAAACAGAATTGAACGAACTGGCGGTAATGCCGATCAACTGCCCGGACTCGGTGCGCGTGGTGATCACGGTGACGCCGGTGGCAAACTGGCTGAGAGCGTCGCGGAAAGCGGTGGCGTCGAAATTCGGTGGATTAGCGCGTTTCATCGGGATGGGTTCAGGTTCGACAGTATCGGCGGAATCCAGGCGGCAAACCATAGGTAACAATGAGCCGGATGAAGTTTTCGAAGTCATCGGAGGATTGGCGATTGTTACGATTCTATCGGAATCGACTCGTTCGCCTCTGTGCTAAAGGCCGTACAGGCAACGCGGACAACCGAAAACCAGTAAGCTGGCAGGGTTGATTCACAGGCTTCCGCACGCATTTGTCAGCTCTCGCGGAACACGAACCAGGAGCCAGCATGACGCAACATGACGAGCAGGCAAAGCGCGAAACCGCCACCATTGGCGGCGGATGTTTTTGGTGTACCGAAGCGGTTTTTTTAGGCGTTGAAGGCGTGCTGTCGGTGGAGTCGGGTTACGCCGGCGGCCAGGTGAAGGACCCTACGTATGAGCAAGTCTGCGACGGCACGACCGGTCACGCGGAAGTCATCAAGGTGGAATTCGATCCGGCGGTGATCGGGTATCGCAACGTGCTGGAAATTTTCTTTGCGACTCACGATCCAACGCAACTCAACCGGCAAGGCAATGACGTTGGCACGCAGTACCGGTCGTCCATCTTCACGCACTCTGACGAACAGCGGAAGATCGCGCTCGAAGTGATCGATCAATTGCAGAAAGACGGCATTTTCGACGGCAAGATCGTGACTGAAGTCACGCCGCTGAACGGCAATTATTTTCCGGCCGAGGACTATCACCAGAACTACTTCGAGCAGCATCCGAACCAGGGATACTGCGCGTTCGTGGTCGCGCCGAAGGTGGCGAAGTTCAGGCAGAAGTTCGCGCATCGGCTGAAACGCTGAGCGTTTGAGTTTCTGAGCGGCAATGGATGAAGATGGGCTTCGCGAAATCGAAGCCCGTTTTTTATTCCCGCGGCATCCCGGCCGCCAGATACATCGCGATCTTGAAACAGGTCAGCGGCGCTGAACCCTCCGCCTTGTTGTTCACCGCGATCACCACCGGCTGGCCTGCGAGCGCGTAGCGCAGCGCGAGTTCGGCGAGTGCTTCGTGCGTGTCCGGATCTTCATCGACGAGTTTATCGAACGGCTCGTACTTCGCTTTCGCCTGCTCGTATTTGAAGCCGCCGTGCAGACTCCAGCGCACGATCAGCGGCCCGAGCCCACCTTCGTCCAGCAGCGCGAGCGCCTTTGCCTGGCGCCGTGGATCCGGCATGCGTGCGTGAATGCCGACGCAATACCGCACCTTTGCCTCACGCAGCACGCGGATAAACCGAGGCGTCAGCATGATGGCGTCGCGCAATTCCACCGCGTAGCAACTTTCACCCGGCAACGGTGGTAACGCGTTGAGAAACGCGGACAAGCGCTCGAGGAATGCGGTCGGATCGACGATCAGCGCGTCCGGCAATGGCGGAATCTGGAACACGAGCGCGCCGGCTTTTTCGCCCAGACCGGCAATGCACGGCTGCACGAATTCATCGATGGCAATTTGCGCGTTCAGGAAGGCGGGGTTATCGCCGGCGGGTGCGCCTTTGTCGCCGCGGACGGTAGCATCGGTGACAGAGGCCGGCGCTTTTACGATGAAGCGGAAGTGGGCCGGCACCTGGTTCGCATAGCGCGCATAGTCCGCCACTGACAACGGCCCGTAGAACGAACGGTCTATCGACACACACCGCAGCAACGGATGCGCGCCGAGCGCGTTGAGGCCATCGCGGGAAAGCTTCTGGGACGAGTATTCGTCGCCATAGACGATGTCACGCCAGCCGGGAAACGACCACGTCGAGGGGCCGATATGAACGGTGTCCGGAAGGCGAAGAGCTAACGCGTGATGTTCAGGCGCGGCGACAGCGGGCAAGACGCCGCCGCGTGATTTCGGTTTTGTGTGAGACGGTGCAGCAGAAGCAGGTTTGCTATGTCCCGTTTCCGGCTCGTCCGCCGCGCCGAACAAATCGACCTGCGGCGCGGATTGCGCGTGCGGTTCCAAGCCCGCATCCGGTTCGTCGCCGGATGCGGGTTCATGAGGAGCGGCAGAATCAGGCGCTGAACTCAGAGCGGTTTATCGTAGATATAACGGCGCGACCACGGCAGCGTTTTCGCGCTGCGCCCGGCCTTGCGGCACACGATCTGATAAATCGACACGTCGTCGTTCTCGAACGCGTATGCACAACCCGCAAGATACACGCGCCAGATGCGGAATTTTTCATCGTCGACGAGTGCCTTTGCCTGCTCCGCCTTCGCTTCGAAATTCTCCGCCCAGATGTCGAGCGTGCGCGCGTAGTGACGGCGCAGGCTTTCCACGTCGACGGCTTCCAGGCCGCCTTCCTGCAGCGCTTCGAGCGCAAGCCCGATGTGCGGCAGCTCCCCGTCCGGGAACACGTACCGGTCGATAAACTCGCCGCCGCCAAGCGCCGTCTCGCCGCTGTCGAAGTCGGTCGACGTGATGCCGTGGTTCATCGCAATGCCGTCGTCGACCAGCAGTTCGCGCACCTTGGCGAAGTAGCCGGGCAGGTTCTTGCGGCCGACGTGCTCGAACATGCCGACGCTGGTGATCCGGTCGAACTGGCCTTGCACGTCGCGATAATCCTGCAGGCGGATCTCGATCTGGCCTTCCAGCCCGGCGTCTTTCACGCGCTTCGTGGCGAGATCGAACTGGTTCTGCGAGAGCGTGACGCCCACGCATTTCGCCCCGAATTTCTGGGCGGCGCGCAAGACGAGCGCTCCCCAGCCACAGCCGATGTCCAGCAAGCGCTGGCCCGGCTGCAACTGGATCTTCGTGAGGATGTGGTCGATCTTCTTGATCTGCGCGGTCGCGAGATCTTCATCGCCGTTCTCGAAATACGCGCACGAGTAGACCATGTTCTTGTCGAGCCACAGCTCGTAGAACTCGTTCGATACATCGTAGTGGTACTGAATGGCCTTCTTGTCCGACGCCTTCGTATGATTGAAGTAGCGCCGTACGCGCGCCAGCTTGCCCGCGCTCGTGACCGTGTTCTTGGCCAGCCCGTAGCCAATATTGATGATGTCCGACAGCTTCCCTTCGATATCGATCTTGCCCTTCACATAGGCTTCACCGAGGTTGTCGAGACTCGGTTCGAGCAGATAGGGCAGGGCGGTCGCGCTCTTCACGTGTAGCGTGACTTGCGGTGCCGCGAAACTTCCGAAGTCGTGTTGCTGTCCATCCCACAGTACCAGCCGGGCGGGCAGGTTTGCCCGGTCCCGAATGTCCTGCACCCACTGCGTCAGCTTTTTCTCCCAAAACATGCTCGTTCTCCGCGCTCAGATGAAAATGAAGCTAAACCGGGTCGATTGCACTGCACGTTTTCCACATTGTTCGCGATGCCTTGTTGCTTGCCCTTCGTCCCTTGCCCTTCACCGCCCGCACACGCCGCAACGAGACGCGTTTTTAACGCGGGTCCGGTCAATACGGGTCCACAAGGAACCCGGTGAAAGTCGAAGTCTTGCTAAGGCTAAGGCGATAGGCGGACGATTTGCCATTGCTGGCCGTTACCGCCGAGCGTGTGTGCAGCACGTTTATAAACGACACGGTCATGCAACCGTGACGGACGGCCCTGCCAGAATTCGATGGTGTCGGGAACGAGCCGGTAGCCGCCCCAATGTGGCGGACGCGGCGGGTTGTCACCGTATTTCGCAATCAATTCGCGCTCGCGGGCTTCAAGCACCGCGCGGCATTCGATCACTTCACTCTGCTCCGACGCCCACGCGCCTATTCGCGATCCAAGCGGGCGCGACGCGAAATACGCATCGCTATCTTCCGGACTTGTCTTGACGACGGAGCCCTCGATACGCACTTGGCGTTCGAGTTCGATCCAGTAAAACAGCAGGCTCGCGGCGGGGTTGCTCGCGAGTTCATGACCCTTGCGGCTGAGGTAATTCGTGAAAAATACGAAACCCCGGTCGTCTACGCCCTTGATGAGCACGATGCGTGCCGAAGGGCGTCCATGCTCGTCGACAGTCGCGAGCGTCATGGTATTGGGTTCGGGTAATTGTGCGTCGAGCGCCTGCGCGAACCACGTTTCGAATTGTCGAATCGGGTTGGGATCCACGTCGGATGTTTCCAGCGATCCGAGGGAATAATTCTTTCGAAGATCAGCGAGGGTCGTCATTTTTTATGCAAACGCTTCAATCGCATTAGTATAGCCAAGGTCATCAAATTCTGCGCTTTACTGCCAATGTCCCTTTGATCTTGAATGATTTAGATCATGATCCCGGGCGATAGAATTTGACTCAATTCAGCAATTATTTTCATTTTGCTTTCAAAAACTGGTCGGTGATTTCTTACGTCCAATCATCGATAAGGCAGAATACGCAATTCGGCGAATTCTTGCTGATATCCGGTTCTATCGTTGTGATAGCGCGTCAGCGCGGACCGGTGCCGTTCGCCGATTTCCCGATGCTTCCGTGCCTTGTTTTTGCTTGTTCTGCCACCCTGCCGGCTACCTCATCATGACCGCTTTTCCTGCCTCTGCCGACACTTTAAATCTTACCTCCGCCACACCGGAGTTTGAAGCCGCCGACCGCGCCCGGCGCTTTGGCGGCGTGGCGCGCTTGTATGGCCCGGCTGGTCTTGCGGCGTTCGAACGCGCGCATGTTGCGGTGATCGGGATTGGCGGCGTGGGCTCGTGGACGGTCGAAGCGCTGGCGCGCAATGCGATCGGGCGCCTGACATTGATCGATCTCGACAACGTGGCCGAAAGCAATACGAACCGTCAGGTGCACGCGCTGGATGGCAACTACGGCAAGGCCAAGGTCAGCGCGATGGCCGAGCGGATTCACCTGATCGATCCGGCGTGCCGCGTGGAGCAGGTCGAAGATTTTATCGAGCCCGCGAATTTCGGTTCGGTGCTGGGCGGCGGTTTCGATTTCGTCGTCGATGCAATCGACAGCGTGCGTACGAAAACCGCGCTAATTGCATGGTGTGTAGAGCATGGACAGCCGTTGATCACCGTTGGCGGAGCGGGAGGACAGCTCGATCCAACACGGATTCGTATCGATGATCTGGCGCTCACGATCCAGGACCCGTTGCTCTCGAAAGTGCGCGGGCAACTGCGCAAATTGCACGGCTTTCCGCGCGGACCAAAAGCGAAGTTCAAGGTGAGCGCGGTCTATTCCGACGAGCCGTTGATCTATCCGGAAGTACTCGTTCTCGACACCAGCGAGGCGGCGGGATCGGGAGATACGGTGCCCGCCGTCGCGGGACCAGTTGGACTGAATTGCGCGGGGTTTGGATCGAGTGTCTGCGTGACGGCCAGTTTCGGATTCGCCGCCGCCGCGTATGTCTTAAGAAATATTGCGGGCCGAGCTTAAACGTCGCGCAAGTTAGAAAATGGCCGCTTTCAAGCGGCCATTTTTCAAAATGCCTTTCTCGTCTATATCAATTTAAACTATTTGAAAGGTTTTAGCTCTAGACGCTTAATGCCTCAGTTCGCATCAGTTTCTGCTAATTAATGGCCGCGCTCAATTTGCGGCGCCATTGCGAAACCACTTCTGGCTGATGCGCCGCCAGGTCGAATACCGACAGCATGGTTTTGCGGCCCACGTCGTCCATGAACTTGCGGTCGCGCGTCACGATCGCGAACAAATGCTCCAGCGCGCCGTTGTAGTCGCGGCCGGCAATCAGCCGGTTGGCCAACGCGAAACGGGCCTCCAGATCGTCAGGATTGGCGTTCACGGCGTCGATCAGGGCGTCGGCGGGCGGCAGGCTCTCCGCAGCATCGGCGGCGTCCAGTTCGGTCTTTAGCGCGTTGTAGCGAGCGTCGATCCCCTGCGTGGTTTTCGGCGACAGCAGCTTCTCTTCATTCCGTGCTTCGTCTGTGCGGCTCGCGGCAAGCAGCCACTCGATCAAGTCCAGTCGCGCGTCGTCATAACCGGGGTCCAGTGCGAGCGTCGCCTTGATATGGTCGATGGCGAGATCGGTGTCGCCTGCCTCGTAGGCCGCATGCGCGGCACGTCGCTCGGCTTCCGCGCCGTCCGGAACCAGTTTGTCGATGAATTCGCGCAACTGGCCCTCCGGCAGCACACCGATGAACTGGTCAACGGCATGGCCGTCCGCGAACGCGACCACGTGCGGAATGCTGCGCACCTGGAAGTGCTGCGCCAATTCCGGATTTTCATCTACGTTGACCTTCACCAGCTTCCACTTGCCCGCGCCTTCTGCTTCCAGCCGCTCGAGCATCGGACCGAGCGTCTTGCACGGACCGCACCACGGCGCCCAGAAATCGACGAGCACCGGCGCAAGCGTGGACGCGGCGATTACGTCCTGTTCGAACGTGGCGAGTGTTGTATCCATGGTGTTCCTCCAAAAACGCTTAAACGATGAACAATTCGAGATGAACGATTATCTTGGGGCAACACGGCCGAGTTCAACCGGGTGCATGCCTGATTCAGCCGCGGGGTCGGGGCCCAGGGCTCGAACCGGGGGCTCACAAGTTCCAGGCCTCAAGTTTCTTCAGGCGGATTGGCTTGGCGGCGCGGCGGTGGCAACGGAATGAACTCGGTTTCGCCGGGGACCTGCCCGATCCGCTGTTCGCTCCACGCCAGTTTTGCCGCCTCGATTTTTTCCCTCGAACTGGAGACGAAATTCCACTCGATGAAGCGCGGGCCGTCCAGCGGCGCGCCGCCCAGCAACATCGCGATGGCGCCTTCCGTACTGCGCAGATCGGCGGAAAACCCCGGCTTCAACACGGCCATCTGGCCGGCGGGCAGCGCATCTCCGTCAATGGAGAGATCGCCTTCCAGCAGATACACCCCGCGCTCCTCATGTTCCGTGTCGAGCGTCACGGCGCTATTCGCCGAAAATTGCGCCGCGACGTAAAGGGTGGGAGAGAACGTGGTGGTCGGCGCCGTTTCGCCGAAGGCGCTCCCCGCAATCACCCGCAAGGTCACGCCATTGCTTTCGAGTTGCGGCAGGGTTGCGGCCGGATGATGTTCGAACGACGGCGCACACTCCTCTTCCGCTACGGGTAACGCAACCCATGTCTGGATGCCATGCATGTTCTGCCCGGCGGCGCGTTCCTCGTCGGGCGTGCGTTCCGAATGCACGATGCCGCCGCCGGCCGTCATCCAGTTCACGTCGCCAGGCGAGATCTTCTGGACCGAGCCGACGCTGTCGCGATGCATGATCGCTCCCTCGAAGAGATACGTGACCGTCGCGAGGCCTATGTGCGGGTGGGGGCGCACGTCCAGCCCGACGCCGGGCACGAGCGTTGCAGGGCCGATATGGTCGAAGAAAATGAACGGTCCGATAGTGCGGGCAGCCAGTGCAGGCAGTACCCGACGCACCATGAGGCCGCCGACGTCGTGCTGATGCGGCTTGAGGAACGCTTGGATTGTGGAAGACATAAGGACGTCCGGGTTGCGTGCTCGGAACTGCAATTCTACTGGGCGCCGTGTGGGAGCACGCAAGCGGTATCCGTGCGATAGGCCATTCGGCAGGACATTCACGCGTGCAACTTTCGATGGACCGTTTCGATACACCCTTGCGATAGATCTTTCCACCTAGCCTAAACAGGAACTTCACCATGACGAAGAACACGCTTTTGATCGCTGTAGCCGCCGGACTGTTCGCCACCACCGGCGCCTACGCCCAAACGTCGAACGGTGATTCATCGACCGCGCCGGCAATGCAAGGCGCCGATTCGTCCGATGCCGCCTCCGCGCCGGTGAAAAAGCACAAGATGCGCAAGCATGCGAACCCGCAGTCGTCGGTCGGGCAATCGGCTAACCCGAGCAAAACGCCCGCGGTGGAAACGGGCGCGAGTGCCGCGACGGAGAACGGTCAAAGCAAGTAGGTTTGGAGCGCCGCGGGCGTTCAGGTTCAAGAGGTTGAGGTTCAAGGAAAAAGCGCTTGCGCCCTAACCGGCACAAGCGCTTTTTCCGTTGGTCCGCCACGCGAGATAGCCTTATCCGAATGGGCTATGGCGTCAGTTTGTGCAGCGCATTTGCAAAATCGTCCGCTACAGTGTCGAATTGCTTTCGATCTGAATTCGGGGCTTCCGGGCTCCGGTCTGATTCTGAAGGCAGCTTCGAAATAAACTCACGGAGACGGCGATGTCGCCCAAGGATTTGTTGTCCGCGCTGATTGTCATTCTCGCCTGGGGCGTGAACTTCGTCGTGATCAAGGTGGGCCTGCACGGCGTTCCGCCCATGCTGCTTGGCGCCTTGCGCTTCGCTCTGGTCGCTTTCCCGGCCGTGTTCTTCGTCAAGCGCCCGGCTATTCCGTTTCGCTGGCTGTTCGCTTATGGCGCGACCATCTCGTTCGGGCAATTCGTGCTGCTTTTCTACGCCATGTCTGTTGGCATGCCCGCCGGGCTTGCGTCGCTGGTGTTGCAGGCGCAGGCGTTTTTCACGCTGATCTTCGCGGCCATGATTCTGGGTGAAGGCTTTCGGGCGCCGAACGTCGTGGGTTTGCTGATCGCGGCGTGCGGGCTGGCTGTGATCGGCGTTCAGGCGGGCCATGCCATGACCGTTGCCGGCTTCCTGCTCACGCTCGCGGCGGCGTCCATGTGGGGCATGGGCAATGTGATCACGAAGCGCATGGGCAAGGTCGACCTGTTGTCACTCGTTGTGTGGGCAAGCCTGGTGCCGCCACTGCCGTTCCTCGCGCTTTCTCTGGCGGTGGAGGGGCCCGCGCGCATTTCGGCTAGCTTGTCCGGCATTTCGCTCACGTCGGTCCTGGCGATCGTTTATCTCGCGTTTATTGCGACGATGCTCGGCTATACGTTGTGGGGAAAGCTGCTGGCGCGTTATCCGGCCAGTCAGGTTGCTCCGTTTTCGTTGCTCGTGCCCATTGTCGGGTTGGCTTCAGCGGCATTGCTGCTTGATGAAGGGCTGAGCCCGATGCAATTTGTGGGAGCGGTGCTGGTGATGGCCGGACTAGTTGTGAATGTGTTCGGCGGATGGTTGAGGCAGCGGTTTTTATCGGCGGCGCGTTAGGGTCAAAGCGAAAGCAGGCGGGGTAAAGGCCGGCGCGGTTTGCTCGCTCCGGCCTTTACCTGCTTGTAGCCCAGCGCCGCTTGTAGCCCAGCGCGAGCGAACCTGGCTATTTACGTCATCCGGCTCTTTGCGAGCGGCGGGTTGGCCGCGAAATAACGCTTGATGCCCTTCATGATCGCGTTAGCCATCTTGTCGCGATAAGCGTCGTCGTTCAGGCGCTGTTCCTCTTCGGGGTTACTGATAAACGCGGTTTCCACCAGGATCGACGGAATATCCGGCGCTTTCAACACCGCAAAACCGGCTTGTTCCACCGAGCCCTTGTGCAGCTTGTTGATATCGCCAATCTCGTTCAGCACGAAATTGCCGTAGCGCATGGAGTCGCGAATCTGAGCGGTCGTCGACATGTCGAACAACGCCCGGTTGACGCTGGCGTCCTGGGTCGTCACATTGATGCCGCCAATGGAGTCCGACGAGTTTTCCTTGTTCGCCATCCAGCGCGCGGCTGCACTTGAAGCACCGTGATCGGAAAGTGCGAACACCGATGAACCGCGCGCCGAGGGCGTGGTGAACGCATCGGCGTGAATGGAAACGAACAGGTCCGCACCCACTCGACGCGCTTTCTGCACACGCACATTGAGCGGCACGAAGAAGTCGGCGTCGCGCGTCATCATGGCGCGCATGTTCGGCTGGGCATCAATCTTCGCGCGCAGCTTCTTCGCGACATCGAGGGCAATGTGCTTCTCGTACGTTCCGCCGCTGCCGATCGCACCCGGATCTTCGCCGCCGTGGCCCGGGTCGATCGCGACAGTGAGCAGGCGCGTTGTGCCGGACTTGGTGCTCTTCGGATTGGAGAAGCTGTAGTCGTCGCTGGTGTCGCTGCCGGACGGGCTATCCTGGTTCGCCAAGGCCGTAGGCGGTGCAGATTTGACCGTAGGCCGGGGCTTCGGAACCGCTGCAACAGGCGGCACGGGTATTGACGGAGAAGATGGAGAAGACGGCGAGGGCGCGCGCGGCAGATCGGACTGCGCATACTTCTGGAAAAATTCGTCCGTGTTGTCCGGCGCGTTCGTTTTCGGAGGCGTGGCGGGGCCGCTCAGCGTGGCGGGCGGCGGTGTTGGGTTCGGGTTGGACTGATCGAAGGTTTGTTGTTTGTGCTCGGACTGAGCGAGCAAATCCATCAGCGGGTCGGGAGCAACAGCCGGATACAAATCGAAGACCAGCCGATACTTGTAGCTGCCAATCGGCGTCAGCGTGAATACTTGCGGCTTCACGGACCCCTTCAGGTCGAACACCATCCGGACCACATGAGGCTGATATTGTCCGATGCGCACCGACTGGATTTGCGGGTCGTTCGGCGTGATCTTCGAGACGAGATCCTTCAGTTCCTGATCGAGGTCGAGTCCATTCAGGTCGACCACCAGCCGGTCCGGACCCTGCAGCAGTTGCTGAGTGTTTTGCAGCGGCTGATCGGATTCGATCGTGACCCGCGTGTAATCGCGGGCGGGCCACACGCGCACACCCAGCACCGAACTCGCGTAGGCGAGCTTCGGTCCGAGCAGCGCGAGCGCGATAGTCGAAGCACCCGCGCGCAGCACTTGGCGCCGCCGCCAGTTGTGCGAGGCCGTGGCGGTCGATTCGATCGAATGAAACGGCTTGATCAACAACTTTCGAGACATGACTTTCCTGTTTTGCTAAACGCGCGCGCTGTCAGCACGCGGCCTTCGCCTTCCTGTTCCAGCGTGAATTCGAGATCCGGCACACCCAGCAGACCGCCCGCGCGTTGCGGCCATTCGACCAGGCAGATCGCGCCTGCGTCGAAGTATTCGCGAAAGCCGGCATCGGCCCATTCGGCTGGATCGGCAAAGCGATAAAGATCGAAGTGATAGAGCTCGAGCGGACCCGTTTCCGTAGCAAGCGAGTAGGGTTCGATAAGCGTGTAAGTGGGGCTGCGCACGCGGCCTGCATGACCGAGGGCGCGCAGCGTCGCGCGCACCAGCGTGGTTTTGCCCGCGCCCAGGTCGCCGATCAACTGGACCTGCAAACCGGGAAAACGTTCGTTCGGAGTGGTCGAATTTCGTGAATCGTTCAGTCCGCGGGCCTGCAGTATTGCCTGCGCGAAGCGGCCACCGAAGGCGAGCGTCGCGTCTTCGTCGGGCAGGTCGAAGCGGCGTTCGAGCAGCGCGGCGGGAGGGTTTGCAAACGATCGAGTGAGGCTGTCGGGCATTCTCGTAAAATGTCGTGATGAACCGTTTGCCGGAACACCCTGTGGAACGCGAGAGCGCGTCAGACGACGCCGTCGCGGACACGCGCCACTTCAGACTTGACGACGAAGCCGCGCTGGCTGAACTCGCGCTACGCATCAAGGCGTGGGGGCGCGAGCTGGGGTTCGCTGCAGTCGGCGTCAGCGACGCCGACTTGACGGAAGCCGAAGAAGGCCTGGCTTCATGGCTCGAAGCAGGCTATCACGGCGAGATGGATTATATGGCCAAACATGGGATGAAACGCGCAAGGCCAGCCGAGCTTGTGGCCGGCACGCGACGTGTTATTACAGTTCGAATGGCCTATCTGCCGGCATCGACGCTCGACGGCAAGGCACGCGAAAGTGCCGCGACAGCCGACGGTCAGGCAATGGACTGGCGCGCGGCGGAATGGGCTCGAATCGACGATCCCGCGGCGGCGGTTGTATCTGTCTACGCTCGCGGCCGGGATTATCACAAGGTCATGCGCAACCGCTTGCAGCAGTTGGCCGAGCGCATAGAAGCCGAAATTGGCGCGTACGGGTATCGCGTATTCACGGATTCCGCGCCCGTTCTCGAGGTCGAATTGGCACAAAAAGCGGGTAACGGCTGGCGCGGAAAACACACGCTGTTGCTGGATAGCGATGCCGGGTCGCTGTTTTTTATCGGCGAGATCCTGGTGGATATCCCGCTGCCTCCTGACGCTTTGACCCATCCCGATCAAGCGCCCGAACACGACGGCGCGCATCGCGGAAGCTGTACGCGGTGCATTGATGTGTGCCCGACCGGGGCGATCGTCGGGCCGTATCGTGTGGATGCGCGCCGTTGCATTTCGTATCTGACCATCGAGCTCAAAGGCAGCATTCCCGAAGACATGCGGCCGCTGATCGGCAATCGGGTTTATGGTTGCGACGATTGCCAGCTCGTGTGTCCGTGGAACAAGTTCGCGCAGGCGGCGCCGGTCGCGGATTTCGATGTACGCCACGGGCTCGATCGCGCGTCGCTCGTGATGCTGTTTGGCTGGAGCGCCCATGATTTCGATGAACGCATGCAGGGCAGCGCAATTCGCCGCATCGGACACGAGCAATGGTTGCGTAATATTGCGGTGGCGATGGGAAACGCGTTGCGCTCGTCGGCTTTGGGCGCGGAAGAGCGCTCGGCAATACGCGATGCCTTGAATGCCCGGGCCGCGGATGAATCAGGGCTGGTCCGGGAACACGTCGAATGGGCGCTGCGCCAGGAAGCATGACCTCACGTATGACCTCACGCTTACAGGAAAAATCAATGGAAGTGACCGAGGCAGAACGCGCACCGGAACTCATGTCGAGCAGTGCATCGATCGATCTTTTTTGCGACGCGCTCTGGCTGGAACATGGTCTCGCCAAGAACTCACTCGAAGCGTATAGGCGCGATTTGCGCTTGTTCTCCGAGTGGTTGTCGAAGACGCGCGGCGGCACTGTCGATACAGCCACCGAAGCCGACATGAACGGCTATCTCGCCGCCCGCCGTGCGGACAAGGCAACGTCCGCGAATCGGCGGTTATCGGTTTTTCGACGCTACTACGCTTGGGCATTGCGAGAGCATCGCGCGCCCGCCGATCCTACGCTTAAGCTGCGTTCGGCCAAACAGGCCCCGCGCTTTCCCAAGACCTTGAACGAAGCCCAGGTCGAGGCGTTGCTGAACGCGCCCGATGTGGAAACCGCGCTTGGGCTACGCGACCGGACCATGCTTGAGCTGATGTACGCGAGCGGCCTGCGTGTGACCGAACTCGTGACGTTGAAAACGGTGGAAGTGGGCTTGAACGAAGGCGTGGTGCGCGTGATGGGCAAGGGGTCGAAGGAGCGCCTCATCCCGTTCGGGGCGGTCGCGCACGACTGGATCGAGCGCTATTTGCGCGAATCGCGGCCGGTATTGCTGGGCGCTCGCGCCGCCGATGCGCTGTTCGTCACCACGCGTGGCGAAGGCATGACGCGCCAGCAGTTCTGGAACATCATCAAGCGCCACGCGTTCACCGCCGACGTGCGCGCGCCGCTTTCACCCCACACCTTGCGGCACGCGTTCGCCACGCATTTGCTGAATCACGGGGCCGATTTGCGCGTGGTGCAAATGCTGCTTGG
>NZ_JAQGMM010000265.1 GCF_028292365.1 Caballeronia sp. | reverse complement strand
AGCGCTTGCATGCGAGCGCCGCTGTGGATCATACGAGAAGCGGCTTGCGATACTTTGTCGCCAGCGTTCAGCGCCGACAGATATACCGCTGTCATTTGGATGGCCTGAAGCGGGCTGCGCATGTCGTGCCCGAGCATTCCAAGTAGGAGATTACGAGCTTGGTCAACCTGGCTACTGAAAAAACTGACCGATTCCGAGAGTGCCTGGTCGATCGCCTCGTTAAATCGAATGATGTCATCCGGATTAGCTGCCTGGGGCTGACACGCGTCCATCCACAGGCGAAGGACGCTTGCACGCAGTGCGCGATACTCCGCGGCAAGTTGGTTGATTTCGAACCCGCTTCGAGCGCGTAAATGACCATGCGTCTGCGCCGCTGTCTCCGGGGCTTCGGTCAGTTTTGGGGTCCGGCCCAACGCTTTTACGCGTTGAGCTTCGCTAGTTTGGGCAGAGAACAGATCTGCGGCCACCGCCTCTAGAATTTGTTGTGCATGGTCCCGCAATGCCAACGATTTCATGTTCGTTGCTGCCGGCAGCAGCGTTGCAGCGAATTCCTCCCATTGCACTAGGATGATTTCCATGTCACGCAAGATGAAGTCGGCCAGTCGCATGTCTGCCCCGAAAGAAGTTTTAACAAATATTTGCTGAATCCATAGTACGCCAATGCAGTTCGTGTGATTCTAACGGGTCCCCGAATTGCTGAAGTGAGGTGGCAACGCGGAGAAACCCGATGTCAACTGTCAAGCCGAAGCGATTGCTCATTGCCGATGACGACGCTGATTTGTTGACAGCATACGTGCTGTTCTTCGAGGCGTACGGCTACGAAACTCGAACTGCCAGAGATGGACTGGACGCGCTCGTCGAATACCGTGCGTGGCATCCGGAGATAGTTGTTCTCGATATCCAGATGCCGCGCCTCGACGGTCGGGCGGTAGCGAAAGAAATTCGGAATCTCAAGGCCATGCCTGCCCCACTGCTGGTAGCGGTGTCCGCCCTGTCAGCCGCAGCCGAGCTGGCGGGCTCAATTCAATCCGGCTTCGACCGTCATTTCGTGAAACCCGCGCAATTGCGGACCATTCTGGCTGCGATGGAATCCTGGCAACGCGCTTGCAGCGCAAACCGATTTAGCTGAAGGCTATCGAATTAACCTAGCTGCAAGACCACGTCGACAGCCCGCTCCTGCGCAGCCGCTTTCTGCGAATTATCTGCGAAGTGTGCCACGGGTGTCTGGAGACAATGACGCTCCAGTCTGGAGCCTCAATACAAGGGCAGGCCTCGTTCACTTCTACGGCTGCCAAGCCTGTGCTAGCTGTTTCCTGGAGTGCGGTTGCAGGGATAGAAACGCCCTATCGACGCGATTGCGACAATCAAAACGGCTCCGGACTTCTAGGAATGGACACTGCTTCATCCAGTGCGGGGCTGCCTGTTTTGCGCCCCTCCACCGTTCCCGCAACAGGAGAAAGCTATGTTCGTTCACAACAAGCGCCTGCAATATACCGTTCGGGTCGCCGCGCCGAACCCCGGGCTCGCAAACTTGCTGCTTGAGCAGTTTGGGGGGCCGCAGGGCGAACTCGCCGCGGCGTGCCGCTACTTTACCCAAGCCGTTGGCGAAGACGATCCGGGTCGCAAGGATATGCTCTTTGATATCGCTACCGAAGAGCTTAGTCATCTCGAGATCATCGGCTCCATCGTCGCCATGCTGAACAAGGGAGCGAAGGGCCAGCTCGCCGAAGCGGTTGAATCGGAGGCGGAATTGTACCGATCGCTCACAGCGGCCGGCAACGATTCCCATACGACCGCGCTGCTTTATGGCGGCGGTCCGGCCCTGACCAATTCGGCGGGCGTACCTTGGAGCGCAGCCTACATCGACTCGATCGGCGAGCCGACCGCCGACCTGCGTTCAAACATCGCCGCTGAAGCCCGGGCCAAAATCGTCTACGAACGATTGATCAACGTGACGGACGACCCGGGTATCAAAGACGCCCTTGGCTTCCTGATGACCCGCGAGATCGCGCACCAGAAGTCGTTTGAAAAAGCGCTCCACTCGATCCAGCCGAACTTCCCCCAAGGCAAGCTCCCGGGCGTGCCCGAATTCACGAGTGTCTACTACAACATGTCACAAGGAGCGGACACGCGCGGCCCGTGGAACGAGGGCGGCGACTGGAAGTTCGTAGAGGATCCGCAACCGGCGGTCGACGGCGGCGATGGTCTGGCAACGGTAGGTGTCTCGGAGGCGGACGTAGAAGTGCTGCAGGCGATGGCTTCTCGCACGGTCTCGAATCCGAACGCTGACCCCAAGACAGGTGCGGACCTGGGTTCTGAAGAAGCGAGCTAGTGAGGTCGATTGTTGACTGCATGCCGGCGTCATCGGTGTGCAGTCAGAGTTTTTCCGATGGAGGCTAAAAATGAACAAAGCGAAGACGAGCGGTGTGAAAGAACAACTCAAGGGCATTGTTGACTTCGCCGCCGGTAAGTTGACTCGCAACAAAGACCGCGAGCTAAAAGGACAAGTGGAAATAACGAACGGTTCGAACCAGAAGGATCGCGCCGATTGGCAGGACAACGTGAAGAAAGGCGCAGACGACCCGGACAACCCGTCAAATGAGTAATGACGCATGACCCGACGGGCTGGACGCGCGGTAACCTATCACCGCGCTGGCCTATAAGCTTGGTCGCCGCCTATCAGGTTCGACGATCGCCGAGCCCCCTGCTCGCAGGCAAAGGTGTCACCGTCGCCCCTACACAGCTTTGATGGGGCGCCGAATTGAGGTGCCCCTCAGCTTTTTGGTGTAAAAACACCCTGAGTGTGTGGTCACTTAGCGGCAGCTTCTTCCGCGACTTCGCCTTCGGTCAACGTCGAGAGCTTCTCGTCCGTAGCTTTTTCTTCCTGAAGTGTCTCGAGTAGCAGATTCTCGGCTTCCTTATATCCGAGCTACTTCGCTAATGCCGCAAGCGTTCCATTGGTCGCGATTCATAGTGCTCGACTTTTTGCGCTGTGCCGATCAGGGCGGCGTCGAGAACCGGACCCGCTTCGATCTCCTCGATCTGCTCTTGTCCTTCCTCAACCAGTCCTTCCATCGCGACACACTTGATGCGCTTGAGCTTGACGCCACACTCCTCGACGACCTGATCGATTCGCTCGATCTGGCCATGCCTTTCCTCCAGGTGGGTCTCGAAAGCTGCGGCCAGATCGGGACTGGTCGAGGCGCGAGCCAGCTTGGGGAGCGCCTTCGTCAGTTGCTTCTCCGCGCTATAAAGATCAGAAGAGCGTGGATAAACAGGTCCTGCATTGTCTTAGCGGCCATGGGGAACTCCTTGGGAAGTGAGCGTTGAATGATGTCTGCGTCTCGCGCACGAATCGGAAATGCAAGCAACGTACCCGGTTTAGTACGGGCTGAGGGGAGATTGCGCTCTGGAAGGAGATAAAAATTTTTTTAACGGGTCTTGAAAATTTCCAACGATGTTCTATTTTCGATTCCGTAAGCAGCCGCGGTGTTCGCGCTGCGTGTTTCGATTGGTTTGTCAGAGGCCTGGGCAGACGAACTGGAGCGCGTATGCCGGTTCGTCTCCTGCCGCAATTTGGGAGATAGCAGCCATGAGTGACCTTCTTTTCAA
>NZ_JAQGMM010000256.1 GCF_028292365.1 Caballeronia sp. | reverse complement strand
CAGCCTCATGCAAACACCTTGGCCAGCGTAATCGACAGATCGCGAACAGGCTTCCCGTCGCATGTCAAATTCCGTTCGCAAAAAATGGTAATGGCGGCCCCACTCCGACATCGACGCTCGATCTAGTTGGGCGTGTATTTGAACTCTGGCAGAGATTTGAGCGCGTCCTTGGTTGCATCGGGCAACTGCATTTCCTTTCCGACGATGCGAAGCTCTGAGAATGGAATTGCCACCAAATGTTTACCCATTCCCAGGAATCCACCGACCGAGAGGATGACATACGCGTCTTTGTTGCCTGGAACGACGATCAGATCATCGATCGTCCCGAGACGTTCGTTGTTGCGATCAAAGACCGGCGAACCGTTAATTTTAGAAGCCCGGTATCCGGTGCCCAGTTGAACCACATCGACCCTCTGTTGAGTAATCGCCTGTGGCGTTCCCTGCGCGCGCAAAGCTTGTATGTTCACGCTCATTGCGAGGACAGCCGCCGTTACAAAACCGGTCACTTTTTTCATCGTTAATCTCTCTGAATTTCGTCCGTGCCAGTAGCGCCTACGTGGCAATACAACGCGATGAAGGAGAAAGGCTCGTTCGATCTGCGTTATCAGCGCGTCAATAGAACGGCTAAATAGCCGCGAATCAAGCGCTAGCCCTTCACAAATAACGCGCGCTCTAAGGACGACGATCGACCAAACCAACTGTTCCACGTAAGATGCGCTCACTGAGCGCATATGTCCTCCAAGCGAAACGATATGTGATGTCAGTCTCCAGCAATTGGGGTTCCCGCGAGTCTGCGATTGAAGTTTGTGAATTGGCCGGATCGAGGGTCGCTCAAAACGCCCATACGTGCGCGAAATGGCATGGACAGCGATTCCTCGTCAACTACGTGTGAATATCGTGCCGCGCGCTTAGTTTGTGACGCGTTAGGCTCAAATTCAAAGGGCGCTGTACGCGGTGCGAAACGCACGCCGACTACACAGTTTCATCGCATCAATGAGGACGAGATGATGCAACGAACCCAAATTTCTCTTGCGCGGCGAACGAAGCGCGTCCGATGACCGGATCCTGACGCGGATGCACCATGGCGATGCCCAAATTGGCGCGGCCGATTTATCAACTCCCGCGTTGGAGAAGTTCAAAGCCGCACGCCCTGCCAGCGTGGCGTCGAACTCAATCGCGGTTACGCTTCCAGCCGTACCGGAAAGGTGAGCCATGATCGCAGTGTAATACCCGACACACGCTCCGATATGAACAACGTGCTCACCAGGCCGAATTCCGGCGCTCGCCATGAGAGGCGCACGGTAGGACGATACCGTTGTTGAGGCCGCGCTCTGGAACGATGCCAATCAAACCATCGGAATAGAGGTGGACGGGATCGTCGTCAGGTGTGGGAGTGTAACCGGTGGATCTCCAGACGGGCCATGGCCCCGGGCCGAGATAGCGCTCCCGCTGGACAGTAGCAAACGCCGCTTCGACATCCGAATTATCCAGCCCGACCGACGCCATGATCTGCTTCGCATATGCGCGGCGGACGATGGCAAGCTCTTGTTCGCGATTCATGTCGAGACCCCTGAGTTCCAGGGAAAGTAGTGCCAATTTGGCGTACCGCCTGTGAAGCAGAAAGACCTAGTTAGTGGGGAAACAACTCTTCGGCCGCCAATCCGAAAGTCTGGATCGCTTCCCCGCCTCGCTCGCTTCGAACGCACCGACGCGACTCAGAAAGCACAGCACGACCAGGCAGCGCCGAGAGGAACGGCCAAGCGACGCTCCACTGGAACGCTTAGCGTCGAGCAATTGCCCAGTCTCTGCCGAGTCGGGAAACTGCAGCCCGATGTCGAGACTCCCACGTTACTCAAGTTTCGACCCTTTTATTCGATCTATCGCATTGAGTAACACGGGCAACGATACGGGCTTCGCGAGATGAGCATTAAAACCAGCACGTAACGCTCTCTTAGCGTCCTGTGCACGTCCGAACCCGGTGAGGGCGATCGCAGGCACTGCGACCATCTTCGGCAGTCTTCGCAAGGCTTCAATAAATTCATAGCCGTCCATCTCGGGCATTCCAATGTCCGACAGAATTAAATCGAAGTCGTCGTTAGTCGCCGCCGCAAGAGCCCGCGTTGCGCTCGCCTCCGCGTGCACATGCGCGCCCTCGAGTTCCAGAAGCGTGCGAAACGCTTCGAGCGATTCCAACGAATCGTCGATCAACAGGATTTTAAGCTCCATGAGAGCGCTCGAATCGATCGGCTCATCCGGATGGTCCGGCCCTCGCAAAACCGGGCTTTCCGGTAACCAGAGACGAAAACGAGCACCCTTCCCCAAGCCCGCGGACTCGGCCTCAATGCGTCCACCATGCATTTCTGCAATTTGCTTGACCAGCGAGAGACCAATTCCTAGCCCACCCCGATCGCGTCTTCCTGCAGCTTCAGCTTGGCTGAACATGTCAAATATCTTCGGCAGGAAGTCGGGAGCAATGCCCTGCCCGGTATCCGCAACTTCGATGCAGATAAAATCATCGTCGCGTGAGAGCGAGATCCCAATTCGTCCTCCGTGCGGCGTGAACTTCAACGCATTGCGCACGAGGTTCCAAAGCATCTGTTCGAGGCGGACCGCATCGGCTCGGATGACAACGGGGACGCCCACTCCAGACATCGATAGGTCAATGCCGTTTACTGCGGCATCGGCCGCGCTCGCTTCGACCACCGATTGCACTGCGACCGAAACGTCGACCGGTCCCCGCTGCAACGCCAGTTTTCCAGTGCGCGCGCGCGACAGGTCGAGCAGATCGTCGATGATTTTCGCCTGACCGACGACGGAGCGCCGGATAGCTTCGGCTGCCTCTTGAACGACCGCGATCCCTCTTGCCTCCGGCGTGCGGGTGAGCAACTCCGCTTTCACATGAATCAGATTGAGGGGGTTTTTTAGTTCGTGCGACAACACGGCAAAGAACTCGTCCTTCAAACGGATGGCGGCCTCCGCCTGAAGGCGTATTTCGCGCTCAAGCTTCAACTGTAACTGCTGCTGACTTTCGATCCCTTTCTGATTCGTGACGTCGCGAACGATCTTCGCGTAACCTTTAAAGTCGGCCGCATTGATCGATGTCATCACACCGCTGCAGTAGGCTTGCGAGCCATCACGTCGCAGGTGCCACCGTTCGTCCTCTGCGCGCCCGGCGCCGGCCGCTTGTGCTCGCTCCGCTTGGGCAATTCCGTCCGCACGATCTGCAGGCAAGAAAATCATATCGATGGAGTTGCCCTTCACTTCCGCTTCCTTGTAGCCGAATATCCGTTCCGCACCCTTGTTCCAGCTGACAATCACTCCGTCCATGTCCTGAACGATGATCCCGTAGTCGTCAGTCGTCAGCGCCGCAAGCTTTAGCCGGTCGTCACTTGTACGCGCGTCCAATTGCGCTTGCCGTCGAGACGTGACGTCGATCAGCGTAAGCACAGCGCCGTCAATGTGATGGTCAGCGGTGCGATAGGGCAGCAAGCGAGCCAGAAAAGAATGCCCGTCGCTCGTTTCGACCTCGCGCTCAATCATCTGCAGGCTGCTAAAGACGGCGGCAGCATCGTCAGCCAGTTCGGGATATTTCAGGCGATGCGTAAGATCGAGCAATG
>NZ_JAQGMM010000215.1 GCF_028292365.1 Caballeronia sp. | reverse complement strand
AGAGCGGCAAGGGCGTGTCACGCTCGCGCAGCATCAGCAGGCCGGTCACGTGATCGATCTGCGCGTCCAGGGTTATCACCGCCGCAATGCCGCTGTCGCGCGCGCGACGTGCCGGCTGCAGTTCGGGATGGGCCGCGATTTGCGCCAGCAGGTCCGGCGATGCATTAACCAGCAGCCAGTCTTCGCCGTTCGCACTCACGACGATGGACGACTGCGTACGCCGCTGCGCTTTAAGCGTACCGTTGCGCACGCCATCGCAGTTGCGGCAGTTGCAGTTCCATTGCGGAAAACCACCGCCCGCCGATGAACCGAGTACCTTGATTTTCATGCGGCGTGACGCTGGCAGCGTCCCTCTGTGAAAAGTCGGTGGGGCGTTGTCATGGCAGCATCCTTTGCATCAGGCGGTCGCGGTCTATCAACTGATGTTTGAGCGCGCCGGCCACATGCAGCACGATCAATGCGATCAGGATCCAGGCCGAGACCGTGTGCACCGTGAAAAAGATTTTCCTCAAGCCAGGATCGTCCCACGCCCACATGGGCAACGGGATGCCCCAGAAGCGCGTGCCGAACTTGTTGAATGACGAGCCGAGGTAACCCGTCAGCGGCATCACGATCATTGCCACGTATAAAAGACCCTGCGTCATGCTCGCGGCGGCGCGTTGCCACGCTTGCATCGGAGGAAGCGGAGGCCGGCCTGCAACCAGGCGAACCACGATGCGAATCAGCACAAGCAGGAAAACGGTCATCCCAAGCGATTTGTGGAAGTTGATCAGGGTCGACTTGAAAGCGAGGCCTTTCGGCAGCCCGACCATATAGAGGCCAATGCCGAGCATGACGATGATCGCCAGCCCGATCACCCAGTGCAGGGCGATCTGCGCGGGTGAATAACGCGGCACGCCTGCGCTTGCGTCGAGCGGCGCGGCGGATGAATGCGCGATGTTCATGGTCGCCTCCTTCAGGTTGCGGAGTGGGCCGCTTTTCAGCGTTAGCTTATTCGTTGCTCTACCCTACGCCGATTGGTTTCATCCGACGAGCAGCAGTTCCCCGCGTCCGTCCACCGCGAGATCGCCCGTATACCGGCGCGGTAGCGAGCTGGCTTGCAGCGTCGAAAATGGTGCAATCTCGGCGGCAAGCGAGCGCACGAGAAGCGACCAGAAGACGTCGAAGCCCTTGCCGCCTCCTGTAAACGTAGGCGGCAGGCTGGCGGGCGCCTGGAGCAGCAACAGCGTGCCGCGCCGCATGCCGTAGCCGAAGTGCGGCGCGAGCTTCCCGGCGATTCCGATCGTGCCCGCCACGAGCCGCGATGCCGCGCACTCGCCCGCGTCTCCACCGACCAGCACAAGCCCGCGACGCATGCGGTCGCCGAGCCGCGCGCCGGTGTTGCCCCGGATGGTCAGCGTGCCGCCCGTCATGCCTTCCATGTCGCCGGGCAGCGGACCGGCTGTAAAGTCGCCGCTGTTTCCGCCTACCGTCAGGCGGCCGCCGCTCATCTGGCAGCCGGTGAAGTCGCCGGTGTCGCCATCGATGAACAATTCGCCGCCTGCCATGCGAAAACCCGTGTGGTTGCCGGTGGAACCGTGGACATGAATACGACCCTCAGCGAGATGCGCGCCAAGACGGTCGAGCCATGGCACATCGCCTTCAATCGCGAGCGCCGCGCCATCTTCTGTACCGTCCCCTTCCATACGCGAAATATCGAACAGGTCGCCGGCCTCGCAGCGCTCGTTACCCGCCGGCAACACGATGCGCCCGATCTCCGTCAACGAAAGCACGGCGAGCGCAACTGGCAGCAGCCCGGCAGCATCCACACGAAAGCCGGGCGCGCTCCTGAGCCGCAACATAGTTGTGCTCATGCGCGTCTCCCTTCCACGCCGGCCGCAAGCTCGCGAAGATGAAAGTGATAGGGGCCGAGTTTGCCGCCATAGTTTCCCGCCGATATCCGCAGCACGCCGCCCGCCCGCCCGAGTCCGGCCGCGGCCGTGATACCCGCGGTCATGGCCGCGCCGACGTCGCTGTCGGTCAGGCCGTCGATCACGATTTCGAGCACGCAGCCGACCTCGCCATCCAGTTCGCTTTTCGGCGACAGGCCGACGAGCGTCGGACAAAAGGCGTCGTTCGTCGATGCGGGTGCCGCAGCATATTTCGAGCCTACCTTGGAGCCTGAGCGCACGACTCCGCCGGGGAACGGCATGATCACGTTTGGCAAGCGGCGCATCGCGTCAACCGCGCTTTCGGCCACCCGCAGCGCCGCGTCGGTGTCTGTTGCGAGCAGCAACAAATTGCCGCCGCCGACTGCCTTCACCGTGACGGTGCTTTCTTCGGCGACGAACTCGCCATCCATCACGGGCACGCGCCAGTAGCGCGTCTCGCCGAGCATCTTGCTGATCTGCCAGCCGTCGCCGAAGAAACGCAGGCTGCTGCCGAGCGGGGCGTTATCGGAGAGAGGCGCGCGGCTCGTAGCCGGATCGATGCCGCTAAAGACCGCGGTAGTCGGGCACGTCAGCACACATTGCCCGACACGCCGCTCGACCTGCTTCGCCAGTTCTTTAGTCGATACCGCGAACAGCAGCACCGCGACGCCCGGCCGGCCATCGGGCGTTTCATGTGAACCGAGTTCGCGTTCGATCCCCGCTTCGCAACCGCAGCCGATGACCGACGTGGCGAAGCCCGTCAGCGACTGCGCCGCGTGATTCGCCCAGACCGGCGTGTGGGCGGTGATGACGAGCCGCGTCGCTTTCATCGGGAAGGCTTCCGCGAAGGTGTCGTCGATGAGGGTGTCGTTGATCTGCATGGCGCTTTTCGCTCACGCTCGGGCGTTCAGGCAGGCAACCGGCAAGAGCCTGCCGCCGCGGCAGCAGGTGCAGATTTCGTCGTCGCTGATGGCCGCGTGAACCGGATTGCCGACCAGGTTCGCCGCGCTATACGCTCGCAACGTCTTCTCGATACCGCGATCAAAATCGGGCGAAACGTAGTGGATGCCGCCCGTGGGCGTGGCGACCAGCACGCCGTCGCGCGCGACCAGTTGTCCGTCCTTGAACACATACGCCGGCGATGTGAACATCCGTTCCTTGTCCGCGTGATCCCGATACACCGCGATGTCCGCCGCCGCGCCCACGCCCAGGTGGCCGCGATCCTTCAGGCCGAGCAAACGCGCGGGACCCGCGCGCGTGATGATCGCGATGTCATACAACGAGAACTCGCGCGTGAGCTCCGGCAGCGCGCTCGCGACCTGCGCTTCGGGGTTCAGCTTCGCCAGCTGCTCGTCGCGAAAGCCCTTGTCCATCAGCAAGCGGATCAGGTGCGGATAACTCGTGAACGGTCCGCCGTTCGGGTGATCGGTGGTCATCGACACGCGCCACGGGTCGTCGACAGCCAGGAAAATCTCCAGCCCGATGATCCATTGCAGTGCGTTCACGTAACTCTGCTCGCGGTATTTGAACGGGACGATTCCGCAGCCTGCGTCGCATTCGATGTCGCCGGCTATCCATTTCTTTGGTGTCGCAAGCGGAGCGTTTTTGAACTGCATCATGGTGTCGCCCGACGCGGTGACGGTCTGCCCAAAAATGATCTGGCCGACATCGATCGACACGTTCGGCCGCGCATTGACGGCGTCGGCAATCGCGTGCGCACCCGATGAAAACTTGCGCGGTCCTTCCACGCCATAGCTATGAAACTGGATATGCGTCAGATGAATGGGCAGGCCGTCGGCGGCGTCCATGGTGGCGATCGTCGAGTCGATGTTGCCCGGAACGCCAAGGTTGCTCGCATGCACGTGCAGCGGATGCGGCACACCCAGCTCGGTCAGCGCGCGCGATAACGTGCGCAGCACGTCGCGCGGCGTGATGCCGTAATGCACATGCGGCTCGTCCACGTTCAGCGAGCGCTGGTTGAACTTGAACGCGGAGATGCCGCCGGGATTGACCACCTTTACGCCGAGCGCCTTGCTTGCGTGCATCGTCCAGCCCACGTAATCGCGCAGGCGCTCGAAGCTGTCGCGCTCGGCCAGAAGTTGCAGGAACAGTTCGTCGTTGCCGAGCATCACGTATGCGCCGTGATCGATGATCGGCGTGTCGCCCATTTCCAGATGCGTGTGGCGCGCGTTGGACGGCATCATCGCGGGCTCGAAGGCAGCGGTATACCCCATTTCCGCGTATCGATACCCCGTGGCGAGCGTGCCGGGCGCGCAGGTACCGCACGACGGCAGCCGCAAGTAGCGGCCATTTGCATCCAGCGTTGCGCCTTCGTCCGCGCCGCCGCCGCGATGATCCTCCGGCAACAACAGGCGCGAGAGATTAGTTTTGCCGCCGCCAATATGCGAGTGCAGGTCGATACCGCCCGCCATTACGATCATGCCGGTCGCGTCGAATTCCTCGTCGACGGGGGCGCCGGGATCGGCCGCGACAAGCCGGCCGTCGCGCATGGTCAGGTCGCGGCGTTCGCCGTTGAGGCCGTTGGCCGGATCGTAAAGCGTGCCGCCTTTAAGCCGCGTCAGGCTCATGATTGGCTCCCCGAATCGAGCAGGTCTGACAATCGTGCCGCGATGGACGCGACCGTCGGCAGTGCCGTCGCGCGTGCCGCGCTCAGCGGCGCGACCACCGACCCGTCAACGCGAAACAGGTGGCCGCCGCTATCTACGCCGGGTGTTCCCACCGGAATGAATACTGTCGGCGCGGCGCGTGCGCCGAGCATCGATCGCATCGCGGGATGGCCGAGCACGATGGCCGGGACGTTATCGGCGAGACCGGGTGGCAGCGGCTCGGGCTGGAAGCTCGCGACCCATAACAGCGCATCGACTTCATGCGCCGCCAGAAGGCGTTGCGTACGGTAACGCCGGGGATCGTGATCGAGCGGTGGTTCATCAGCGAGGCGCGTGGGCATCGACACGCGGGTGCGCAATGGCAACCCCGATAGCCACGTGATGGCCTGATTGACGCTCAGCGCGCCATCGTCGCCGCCAAGCGCGAGTGTGCCGGCGCGCGTGGTCCGGTTAACCA
>NZ_JAQGMM010000208.1 GCF_028292365.1 Caballeronia sp. | reverse complement strand
AACAATGCAGGACGCACCTTGTTCGCGTCGGCTCGCAGCCGTTGATTGGACAGAAGAATAGCGCGGCTGGGTAACGGCGTGAATGTCTCTCAATACAAGGGGCTGATGGATCACCTTCGAATCAGGGTTCACCGGTAGCTAGACCGACAAGTCGTCGGAGAAACGCAATGAGCGTGGGCCGTCGCTGAGCCCGCCATGCTCCTCTGCATCAAAAATATCGATCAAATCAGTGCGAACCTACCTAAAGGCAAGCAGCAGTTCCATTGCTGTTTTGGCCATACGCCTTAGGGAATTCCAGAATAGCGCACCGGGAGCCCCGGGCGCATGATGCAGAATCAGTCGGACGCGTTACGCGTCTTTTTTGAAATTCGTTCTTGGAACCGGTTCCATTGGCCGGTTAAAGGCAAATTCCGCTGTGGAACACGGTAATTCTGGAAATCTGATCAAAAATACCCGGGCCGGTGCGGTCGTCCCTGTCGTTATTGTGGCGAGCGCATTCGGTGCGGACACGATCCGCCGCGACGGCCACGCTGCGTGGGCGGAAGTCGCAGCAAAAGCCGGCGCGGCCGGTTTTGAAGTCCGCCGCGAATTGTTCTCGTACAAGGCCCAGTCCCAGCCCGCATCGCTGTACGAACTCGGTCAGCAAATCCGGGCGGCCGGCATCTGGCCCGTCTATTCGACCCCTGCGACCCTTTTCGACGATACCGGCACCCTCGATGAATTCGTGATGGAGCAGACGCTGGACGAAGCCGCGGCGCTCGATGCGCGTATCGTCAAATTCCAGCTCGGCGGGTCAGAAAGCGCCGGTACGGCGACGGATTCCGCGACGCTTGATCGCCTGATCGCCGGTATCCGAAATACGAAAGCGCAGGTCGTGGTCGAAAACGGCCAGATGAAAGCCGGCGGCACAATCGATGCGTTCTCCACATTGTTCGAGGCGATGGAAACTCGCTCGCACACGCTCTCCATGACTTTCGATACCGGCAACTGGCGATGGGCGCAGCAAGATCCGCTCGAAGCGGCGAGGCGTCTGACCCAGTACGTAGGTTACGTGCATTGCAAGGCCGTGCAGGGCGAAGGTGTGCGCCGCTTCGCGACGCCACCCGCTACCGACGACGCCCACTTCGCCGAATTGCTGGCGCATCTGCCGGCCGACGTTGCGCGCGGCATCGAGTTTCCATTCGATCAAGACAATCTCGCCGCCGATGCTGAGCGCTACGTCAAACAACTCGCATCGGCTTGAAACCGGCTTGAACACCACCCATCAATGAATGACGAAGGACCGCTTATGACAACCTCTCTCGATGTCGTGACCTACGGCGAAGCCATGACGATGTTCGTCGCCGCCGAGACCGGCGATCTCGCGAAGGTCGGCCAGTTCACCAAGCGCGTGGCCGGCGCGGACCTGAACGTTGCGATCGGTTTGTCGCGGCTCGGTTTCCGGGTCGGCTGGATGAGCCGTGTGGGGAAGGATTCCTTCGGCCGTTACGTACTCGATGTGCTCGCGCAGGAAGGTATTGATGCGGGTTGCGTGACGATCGACGACCGTTATCCGACCGCTTTCCAGCTTAAATCGAAGAATGACGACGGCAGCGATCCAGCGATCGAATACTTCCGCAAAGGATCGGCGGCGAGCCATTTGTCGCTCGATGACTACGTGGCGGACTACGTGTTGAGCGCACGTCATTTGCATCTGACGGGCGTCGCACCGGCCATTTCGGCGACCTCCCGCGAGCTTGCCTTTCATATGGCGAAGGAAATGCGCAAAGCCGGCAAGACCATTTCCTTCGATCCGAACTTGCGCCCGACGCTCTGGCCGTCGCGTGAGGTCATGGCGGAGGCTTTGAATGCGCTCGCCGCACACGCCGACTGGGTGATGCCGGGCGTCAGCGAAGGCAAGATCCTGACGGGTTTCACGAAGCCCGAGGACATCGCAAAGTTCTATCTGGACCAAGGTGCGAAGGGCGTGGTGGTCAAGCTTGGCGCGCACGGCGCGTACTTCCGGACCGCGGATAACGACGAAGGCACGGTGCCGGCGATTCCCGTGAAAAATGTCGTCGATACGGTCGGCGCAGGCGATGGTTTCGCGGTCGGCGTGGTGAGCGCCATGCTGGAAGGGCACGACGTGCGCCATGCGCTGACACGCGGCAACCGCATCGGCGCTTTGGCGATCCAGGTGATCGGCGATAGCGAAGGTCTCCCGACCCGAGCCGAACTCGATGCGCTGGAACAAGCGGGCAGTAACGGAACACAAGCTAACGGCGCGGCAGTCAACGTCGCCTTATAAAGCCGCTTCACAGAGCCCCGAGCCAAGAACGGAGACAATCATGCAGCCTGCCAACACCATTCAGCCCAAGCTTGCGGTACGCCGCTGGTGGACGATCATGCCGATCGTGTTCATCACGTACAGCCTCGCGTATCTCGACCGTGCGAACTTCGGCTTCGCGTCGGCGGCCGGTATCAATCACGATCTCGGCATCAGCAAAGGGCTGGCATCGCTGATCGGTGCGTTGTTTTTCCTGGGCTATTTCTTCTTCCAGATTCCTGGCGCGATCTACGCCGAACGTCGCAGTGTAAAGAAACTCGTGTTCGTGAGCCTGATCCTCTGGGGCGGCTGCGCCGCGCTGACCGGCGTGGTCACCAACATCCCCTCGCTGATGGTGCTGCGCTTCATGCTCGGTGTCGTGGAAGCGGCCGTGATGCCAGCGATGCTGATCTTCATCTCCAACTGGTTCACGAAATCCGAGCGATCGCGCGCCAACACCTTCCTGATCCTGGGCAACCCGGTGACGGTGCTGTGGATGTCGGTGGTATCGGGCTACTTGATCAACTCATTCGGCTGGCGCCACATGTTCGTAGTGGAGGGCGTGCCCGCCATTATCTGGGCGGTGATCTGGTGGTTCATCGTGCAGGACAAGCCGGCGCAGGTTAAATGGCTGTCCGACCAGGAAAAACGCGATCTGGACAACACGCTGCGCGCGGAACAAGCGGCGATCAAACCGGTCAAGAACTATGGCGAGGCGTTCAAGTCGGCTGCGGTGATCAAGCTGTCCGCGCAATATTTCTGCTGGAGCATCGGCGTGTACGGCTTCGTGTTGTGGCTGCCGTCGATCCTCAAAAACGCGTCCACGTTTGGTATGGTCGAGACGGGCTGGCTGTCGGCCGTGCCGTATCTCGCGGCAACCATTGCGATGATCGCGGCTTCCTGGGCGTCGGACAAACTCGAACGCCGCAAGCTGTTCGTATGGCCGTTCTTGCTGATAGGCGCGTTCGCTTTCGCGGGATCGTACTTGCTTGGATCGACGAGTTTTTGGGGCTCGTATGCGCTGCTGGTGATCGCCGGTGCGGCCATGTACGCACCTTACGGCCCGTTCTTCGCGATCGTGCCCGAGTTGCTGCCCAAGAACGTGGCGGGCGGTGCAATGGCGCTGATCAACAGCATGGGCGCGCTTGGATCGTTTGTCGGATCGTATGTGGTCGGCTACCTGAACGGCGCGACGGGGTCTCCTGCGGCGTCGTATGTATTCATGAGCGCCGCGCTGGTGGCGGCCGTGATACTGACGCTGGTCGTGAAACCGCAGCCGGTCGCGCCCGCCGCTAAACTGGCCACACGTGCTTGAAATATCAATCTTTCCAGACTCCACAGGACCTGTTTCGATGAAAAAGAAAATCGTCGCGTATAAGCCGTTGCCCGCGGACGTGCTTGCGTACTTGCAGGAACACGCGGACGTCACGACCGTCGACCCGAAGCAGCACGACGCGTTCGTAGCGGCGTTGAAAGATGCCGATGGCGCTATCGGCGCGAGCACTCAGATCACCCCGGCCATGCTCGAAGGGGCGACGAAGCTGAAAGCGCTGGCAACGGTTTCCGTGGGTTTCGATGCTTTCGATATCGCCGACCTGAACCGTCGCGGCATCGTGCTCACGAATACGCCGGACGTGTTGACGGAATCCACGGCGGATACGGTTTTCGCGCTGATCCTCGCAAGCGCGCGGCGCGTGGTGGAACTCGCGGAATGGGTGAAGGCGGGCAAGTGGACGAAGAGCATCGGCGAAGACTGTTTTGGTGTCGATGTGCAGGGCAAGACGCTCGGTATCATCGGGCTGGGACGCATTGGCGGTGCGGTCGCGCGTCGTGCGTCGCTCGGCTTCCGGATGAACGTGCTCTACACGAACCGCAGCCCGAATGCGCAAGCTGAACGGGACTACGGCGCAAAGAAAGTCGATCTCGACGAGTTGCTCGCCACTTCGGATTTTGTGCTGCTGCAAGTTCCGCTGACCGCTGAGACGCGCAACCTGATCGGCGCCGAACAACTGAAAAAAATGAAGCGCAGCGCGATCCTGATCAACGCATCGCGCGGACCGACGGTGGATGAAGACGCGCTGATTCAAGCGTTGCAGGACGGCACGATCCTCGGCGCGGGCCTCGATGTTTTCGTGAAAGAACCGCTACCCGCCGACTCGCCGTTGCTCAAGATGAAGAACGTGGTGGCGCTGCCGCATATTGGCTCGGCCACGCACGAAACCCGCCACGCGATGAACAAGAACGCTGCCGAGAACCTGATCGGCGCGTTGAATGGCACGCTGACGAATAACATGGTGAACCCGGAAGCATTGAAGCGCTGAGCGGCTTGATCGCCAAGCTTGCTGCAAAGGACTAAGCGCGCCCTGGCGCGCTTTGTTTTTATCGGATGTCGAACGAAAACATGGCAAGAGACAACTTTTCGAATGACCGGCGCGCGACTATCACCGACGTCGCCCGCGAAGCCGGCACCGGCAAGACCAGCATCTCGCGTTATTTGAACGGCGAGACGGGCGTGTTGTCGACGGAATTACGCGAGCGCATAGAAGAGGCGATCGCGAAGCTTGATTACCGCCCGAACCAGATGGCGCGGGGGCTCAAACGCGGGCGCAACCGGCTGGTCGGGATGCTGGTTGCGGACCTGACGAATCCTTACACCGTCGAGGTGCTGCAGGGCGTGGAAGCCGCCTGTCACGCGTATGGTTACATGCCGCTGATCTGCCACGCGGCGAACGAGGTCGATCTGGAGCGGCGATACCTGCAACTGCTGAGCACGTATCGCGTGGAGGGCGTGATCGTGAATGCGCTCGGCGTGAAGGAAGAAACACTGGAAACGCTCACTCGTGGCGGCGTACCGGTAGTGCTAGTGGATCGTGCAGTCGAAGGGGTCGTCACCGATATGGTCGGGCTGGACAACACCGAAGCGGTACGGATCGCGATCCATCATCTGGTGAGCGAGGGTTTTGATGAACTGTTGTTTGTCGTCCAGCCGTACGCGCAGGTCAGCTCGCGACGCGTGCGCGAAGCGGCATTTCGTGACACTATCGGCGCGCTCGGCGTTTCGGGTGCTTCTCGCGTGTCAGGCGCTACGATCGTGCTTGACCTGGATAATGACGAAACCCTCGCGGAAATCGATGCGCGCATTAACGCTGCGCAACGGCAAAATCGCCGCGTAGCACTGTTTGCGGCGAACGCGCCGGTAGCGTTGCGGGTCGCGCTGCATCTGAAGGAGCTTCATGGCGCCGACTGGCAGCGGCGGGTAGCGCTGATGAGTATCGACGACTCAGAGTGGGCCGAGCTAGCCGGCATGACGACCGTGCGCCAGCCGACCTATACCATAGGCGAGCGCGCCGTCGAATTCCTGCATGAGCGCATTGAAGGGGCGGTTGTGGCGGCGCGGGAATGCCTGCTGCCGGGCGAACTGATCGTGCGGTCATCGACATCGACGAACAATCGCGGCACATAGTTTTTGAGGAAATTTAATTGATGGTAAGTGCCTTGACGCTGGTCTGTATCACCCTTGCGACGCTGCTGATTGCCGCATTACCTATCTGGCTGTATCGGAAGACGAAACCCCGCTTTGGTTTCGAGCGGCGTGACGTGATTGTCGGGATCGCGGTCTTCGCACTGTTTTCGATGGTGATCGAACGCGGCCTGCACGGGCTCGTGCTGAGCAATGCGACCACGGTCGGCCTGCTGCTGAATCCGGCCATTTTCGTGATCTACGGCGCGCTTGCGACGGGTATCTGCGAGGAAGTCGGGCGCTACGCCGGCATGAAATGGCTGATCAAGCGTAATCCCGCTTCATTGCAACGCCCAGGCACGGCGCTGGGTTACGGAATCGGCCACGGCGGCGCGGAAGCGTGGCTCGTTGGCGTGCTGGTCCAACTGCAGTGGATCCTCTACGCGCTGCTCGCTGATCGCGGCATGCTCGATCAATATTTCACGAGCGTCCCGGCCGAGTCGCTGCTGCGGCTGCACGCCGTGCTCGGCAGCCTCGCGCCGGAAACGGCCGCGATGTTCCTGGTCGAGCGCGCGGCTGCGTTTGTGTTCCAGGTGGGATTATCGGTGGCAATGTGGCACATGCTGCGTGAGCGTTTTCGCTTCACGCTGCCGTTCATGATCGTCGCGCACGCGCTGATCGCGTTGCCGGTTGCGCTGTATCAGGCTCGTTTGATTCCATTGCTCGCCGCGGACGCCGTGTATCTCGTGTTCGGGTTGATCGTGATGCGTGCGCTGCGGCGTTATTTCCTGGGCGTGGCGGCAGATGCGAATCGAGCGGCACGCGAAAGGGCAAAAGCGGCAAAGGCCGGAGACTGAGATGGACGACGAATATCAATACGAGTGCCCGAGCGCCGATATCGAGTTGCTGGCCCGCGTGGTCAGCGACCTGTTCCCGGAGCAGACGCAATTCGCCGAGCGCCCGGGCGACGACGGCCAGCTTTCGCTCGTGATTCATTACGTAGCAATGCGCTTCGGTGCAACGGCGCGCCGTATTGCCATCGATATCCGCTTCGATCCCGCCGCGCTCGCGCGTTACCGGGCGATGCCGCCGCGCCTGCACGCGCGCAGTTACGCGGTGCTGCGTGCTTATGTGGAAGCCACGCTGGGTTCGCTCGAGGAGATGTACGCAGCCGGGGAAACCGTGCCGCGCACGGTGGAGATCGATATCGGCGAGGATTTCGCGTGAGTGCGCGTCTGGCGCGCGCAGAGCAACCTGGCTTGGCGCTGCATAAGTGCCTATAACGCGCGCCTATGAAGCGCGCTTATAAACTTTCGCGAAACGGGCCGCCTTGACCACCCCGTAGTCGCCCGGCGCGTATTGCATGACCCAGTCGCCTGCTTCGCCGTGAAGCACATCGCCGGCTTCAGAACGCGCGATTGAAAAAGCTTCGTGCATTTGCTTCGCGAGAACCGCGACCGGCACGTTCCGGTACGCACCGGCGTGGCCATGCGTGAGCCCGTCGTGCGCGACGTACTTTGCGTCGAATCGATCCCGCGATACCACCCAGCGTTCGCCGGTAGCGCCCGTGATCAACGCATCGCCGGGCGCATAACGGTTCGGACCTTCCAGGCTCATCAGCGAGCCCGGTTCCTCTGCAAACTGGACCACGACGGTTTCGTCCTTCACCACGCGATGCGCGGCGAGGTCAGCGGTGAGGTCGAGTTGGGTAAGCGTAATGGGTGTCATGCGGGTGTCATGCGGATGTAATGGAGATTAATGGGAAACGCCGGAACGATAATAATCCGCGATCGTAACGCCAAATACAAAAGCGCTCGCATCGAAACTACGATGCGAGCGCTTTTTTCACGACTCACGGGCATAACCCGCGCGAAGTCCAGCCTTCAGGTCAGGCCGTTGCGGGAGGTTTAGGGCTTGGTGATCGAAGCACTGTCTGCCGCAGCAGCCGGCGCCTTGCGATGCTGTGCGCGGCCTCTATGCGCACCCGGTTTGCCCGACTGGTGGAAGCTTGCGTCGGCGAGTTTCTTCTGCTCGGGCGACAGGCTTGCGTACAGCGGTTCGAAGGCATCGACCAGATGCTTCGTGCCGTCCGCGTGCGCCTGCGTGATCTGCTCGTACTGCTTCATGTCGTCGAGCGCGCTTGTGTTGTCGCCCAGCGCCATGCGTTGACGGTACAGCTCACCCATTGTGTGGCCATTGTCGCGCATCACGTCGGCGAACTTGTTCCATTGCTCGTCCTGGGCAGAGGTGATCTTGAGCTTGGCATGCAGTTCTGCAATGCGTTGCTCGACGCGTGCTTCACGCGCCTGGCCGCGTCCCGTATCCGGTGCCGATGCGCCTGCGGGCGCAGCAGGCGCTGCCGGAGCGGACGATTGGGCGAAAGCCGTGGAAAGGGCCAGCGAGGCAGCCAGTGCAACGAATGTTTTTTTCATGGGTGACACCTTGGGTCCATTGAGAAGGGGCAAGCAACACACGCTAAAGGTAACGTGTGATGTTTGGCCGACGCCGCTATTAATATCACGTTAGCGCGCGGCATTGCTTTGGTTGCCACAACTGCTTACAACCGATACGTCTGCGAAAAAAACGCAATGACCGGGCAAGCCGGGTTCGCCAAGGGCAGGAGTTTAACCAACAGGCGAGGGCAGCCGTAGATTGATGCGCTCGTGTTTTAATGGCTGTGCTGTTTCATGTTTTTGTCATGCTTTGTCATGTGCGAGAAGTCCTGCAAGACTTCATGCCGTACTCTCACTGGTGTAAATAAAATTAACGAAAGGACCACGCCTTATGCGACCGCCGCGCCTTGATCAGCTCGACGATATCGACCGGAACCTCGTCGCGTCTTTGCAGGTGAACGCCCGTGAAAGCGTGTCCGAACTTGCGCGTCAACTCGGCATTGCGCGCACGACGGTGATCGCGCGGCTCGCGCGGCTTGAGAAGACCGGCGTGATTGCGGGGTATGGCGTGCGGCTGGGACAAGACGTGCTCGATGCCAGCATCCAGGCCTACGTGGGTATCAAACTGGCACCGAAGTATGGCCGCGATGTGCAGAAGCGCTTTGCCAGGATGCCCGAGATGCAGCTCCTTTGCGCAGTGAGCGGAGAGTTCGATTATGTTGCGTGGCTGCGGGCGGATTCCCCCGACCGGCTGAACGATCTGCTCGATGAAATCGGTGGCCTGGAAGGCGTTGAACGCACGACGACATCGATCATTCTTGCCCGCAAGGTAGATCGCGGTGGCTTGGGTTGAGAGGGTTGAAAGAAGGGTTGAAAAGCTTTTCTCATGAAGGCGAATCCAGCGATTTAACACAATTTGTCGTGCAGAGCCGTCAAAACGTCGAAATTGCTAGTCGATTCGCATCATTTTGTGTCTTTTATCAATATTCATGCGCTCCTAAACTGGGGGTCGGAGATTTGCCTCTCGACCGCCCATCAAGGAGATAAACATGAAAATAGCCCTCATCGGCGCCGGCCTGATTGGCCAGAGCATTGCTCAATTGCTGCGTGAAACCGGCGACTACGAGGTCGTCGTTTTCGACCGTGATGCTCACGCACTCGACCTGCTTGAAACGCAGGGTATTCCTACCCGCCGCGTCGATTCCGCCGATGCAAACGCACTGCGTCTTGCACTGCAAGGCTTCGACGCACTTCTTAACGCAATGCCGTATTACCTGGCTGTGACCGTTGCCACGGCGGCGAAAGCGGCCGGCGTGCATTACTTCGACCTGACCGAAGACGTCCGGGCAACGCACGCGATCCGCGAGATTGCCAACCATTCCAGCCACGCCTTCATGCCGCAATGCGGCTTGGCGCCGGGGTTCATCGGTATCGTGGCGCACGACCTGGCGAAGCGCTTTGCCGAGGTGCGCGAGGTCAAGATGCGGGTTGGGGCGTTGCCTGAGTTTCCGACCAACGCGTTGAAATACAACCTGACCTGGAGCATCGATGGCCTGATCAACGAGTATTGTCAACCGTGCGAGGCTATCCGCGACGGCAGCACGCAATGGGTGCAGCCGCTGGAAGGGCTGGAACATTTTTCGCTCGATGGCACCGAGTACGAAGCGTTCAATACATCGGGCGGTCTGGGTACGCTATGCGAAACGCTGGCCGGCAAGGTGGAAACGCTGGATTACAAGTCGGTGCGTTATCCCGGGCATCGCGAGCTGATGAAGTTCCTGCTCGACGACTTGCGCATGTCGAGTGACCGTGACGGATTGAAGGCGATGTTCCGGCGTGCCATTCCGGCTACGGCGCAGGACGTGGTACTGGTGTTCGTCACAGCGACCGGGATGCGCGATGGCCGTCTTGTGCAGGATGTATTTATGCGCAAGATCTTCGCGAAGAACGTTTGCGGTGTGGCAATGAGCGCCATTCAAATCACGACTGCCGGCGCGATCTGTGCGGAACTCGATCTGTTCCGTGAAGGCGTGTTGCCGCAGAGCGGCTTTATCCGTCAGGAGCAGGTGCCGCTCGAAGCGTTCCTGGCGAACCGGTTCGGACAGTTGTACGAAGGTGCGAGCACGCTGGGCGTTGTCCGGCAACTCCAGGCCGCCTGAGGCTTCGCTCGCAACGACGCCCCGCGGTCGGCTGGTTTTGAGCGCGGGGCGGAGCGAGCGATTGACGATTTCGTTGGCCTGATCGAACCCAGCGGGCCGGCGGATCAACTCCTTCCGTATTGATTCATCAGTGGCGTCGACGTAATGCCATGCAGGATTACCGACGCCGCAATCACTCCAAGCACCAGCGGAGCAAGCGGTTCAGCAACACTGTGAGGCGCATGCTCCAGTGCGTACAGCAGGTAATAAAACGACCCAACGCCGCGAATCCCGAACCAGCTGGTGAGCAAGCGCTGCGATCGCGTCGCCGATGACCCCAGCAACGAAGCCTGCACCGACACCGGCCGCGCCACGAAAAACAACAGGCCGACCACTGCAGCGCCTTGCCACGTAAACAACCGATCCCACACATTGGCAAGCACGCTGCCCACCATCAGCATGACCGCGACTTCTGCGATCCGCTCGAGTTCTATCGTGAAGCCGAGCACCCGTTCCGCGACAAACGCATGTGCACGATCAGGATCGGAGGCGGTAGCGCCAACATCCTCGGCATCGATGACGCCAAGCGCTTCGTGCGCCGACTTGTCGCCGCTAGCCTTCTGTTCGACACGCCGCATCGCGAGGCCCGCCGCGAATACGGCGAGGAACGCATAGGTGTGGATCAATTCGGCTACGCCATACGCGAGCGCGATCAAACCCAGCGCATAAAAGCCCTCAGGTCCGAGCGCCAGGCCATGGCGGCTGCGTAGCCACGCAATCAGCCGCACCGCGAGATCTCCAAGCAGCCACCCTACGGCCAATGCACCGGCGACCCCCCAGAGGGCATCGCCGGCGAAATGCCAGCTCAGCGCCTGCTGCGGCGACGCCTCGAAGTTGCATACCGCAATGCCCAGCAACGCAAACGGCAGGGCAATACCATCGTTCAAGCCCCCTTCGCCGGTGAGCGAAAAGCGCAGGAGGTCGATATCGCCGGGAGCTTGCACTTGCACGTCATGGGCGAGCACGGGGTCGGTGGGGGCGAGCATCGCGGCAATGAGCAGCGCGGGTCCCCAGTTCATGTGCAGCAGATAGACGCCTGCCAGCGTCATGATGGCGACCGTCGCCACCATCGCGACCAAACCAAGGCGCACTGGCAGGAGCCAGATGCGGTCGGTGGGCGGCACGCGCAGGCGCAACCCGATCGCGAACAGCGAAACGAGCATGGCGACTTCGGTAATCCGGCGCAGCAGGGTGGCTTCGCCCAGCAGATCGATCTTAAGCAGGCCTATGCCAAACGGACCCAGCCCGAAACCGATGGCGAGGTACACCATGGCGCTGCTGATCGGCAGTTGTTTGAACGTCGAACTGGCAAGCCCCATGAAAATGAGAACACCGCCAACGACGAGAAACCATATCGTTTCGGTCATGAGAGCCTGAGTTGAATGCAGCGTACGCGAGTAGGAGCAAGGGGCGTGCCACCCGCACCGGCTAAGCGGTTCGAAGCGCCTGGTAGAGGGCGCGCCGGGGGATGTGCCGCATGCAATACGTACCAGGCGGATGAGTTTCGCCGCGTGAAACGCATTGAGCTTTGTTCGTGCATCGGCACGCCGCGCAACGCCCTGGGCTCGGGCACAATGATGCGCCTGCAGAGCGTCGCCCTGATGATAAAACCATCGTTGGACATCGACGCAGGCGGCCGGCTGGGTAAAATCGCGCGCACCCGCTCGCCGCCCGCCGCACGTCGCGAGCCAACGAACCGTTCAGATCATCGTGAAACGCAAAATGCCCGCGCTGAATGCGCTCAAAGCCTTCGAGGCGGCCGGTACCACCGGCAGTTTCACCCGCGCCGCCGAGCTGCTGAACGTCACGCAAAGCGCGGTCAGCCGGCAGGTCCGGCAACTCGAGGAGCAGCTCGGTGAGACGCTGTTTTCCCGCCGTCATCAGCATCTCGTCCTCACGCCGAGCGGTCGCGTGTTGCTGCGTGCGTTGCAACAGTCGTTCGACAAGATTGAACTGACAGTTCGCGCGATCAGCCAGAAAAACGATGTCAACCGCCTGCGTATCAACGTCCCGCCGACCTTCGCCGCGCGCTGGCTGGTGCCGCGTCTCGGGCGCCTGCGTGAAGCATTTCCGCAACTCGACCTGAGCATCACCACGCGCGTGGACGATGGCATCGCGGATTCGAACCGGCTGGATTGCGCGGTGCGTTTCGGCGATGGCGAATGGAGCAACCTTGAAAGTACCTTGCTGATGCACGAGCGGCATATCGCGGTGGCGTCGCCTGCGTTGCTGGATCGCGCGGGCGCGGATACGCCGGTGGAGCTGAACCGCTTCACCTTGCTGCATGTTTTATCGGGCGAAGATCAGCGGTATCTGACCTGGCAGCACTGGCTGGGCGCCGCGCGTATTGAAGGGGTGGACACGGACAACGGTCACGAATTCGACCTGCTCGATTTGTCGATACAAGCTGCCATTGACGGCATGGGCATCACCATTGCCGATCGTCACATGATCGCGGCCGAACTGGCGTCCGGGCAATTGCGGCAGGTGCTGGATGTGGAGATAGAAGGGCGGCAATCGTACTGGTTCGTGCTGCGCCCCGAGCAACGTGCAAGCGGGACGCATCGACTCTTCCAGCAGTGGCTTCAGACCGAAGCGGCGGCCAGCGCTTCGCGTTGAACGAAGGTGGTGGGCGCGGTGGCATCGTCGAGAATCATTTGTGCGCCTTTCTCCGCCACCATCATCACGGGCGCATTGATGTTGCCGGACGTGACGTTCGGAAAGATCGACGCATCGACAATACGCAACGCTTCGATGCCATGCACGCGCAGGCGGTCATCGACTACGGCGGTCTGCGAGTCCGGGCCCATCGCGCACGATCCGCACAGGTGATAGATCGAGCCGCTGTTCTCGCGGAAATACTGCAGCATGGCGGCTTCGTCGCCATCGGGTACGACCGACGCGCCCGGCAGCGTTTCTTCCACAGTCACCGCGCGCAACGCCGGGGCCTGCATGATCGAACGGATCAGACGGCTGCCCTGGATCACTTCATCTATGTCCTTTTGCGTCGTCAGATAGTTGGCGTGAATCAACGCGGCGTCGTTCGCGTTCGGTGACGCGATCTCGATCGATCCGCGGCTTGTCGGACGGCACGGATTGAACGCAAGCAGGAAGCCCGGATACGGCTCAGGCGTGAGCTGCGAGCGATTCGATTTCGGAATCCGGTACGACAACGGATTGAAGTAAAGCTGCAGGTTCGCGAGCGGGCTGGCCGGGTCCGTGCTGAAAAATCCACCGGCCTGATTCACGCTCATCGCAAGCGGTCCCTTGCGCGTCAGCAGATACTGCAGGCCGAGCTTCAGCTTGCCCAGCAGCGAACCAAAATCGCCGTTCAGCGTAGGCATGTTCGCGCGATAGTAGTAGCTCGCGCAAAGGTGATCCTGCAGGTTCTGGCCGACGGCCGGCAGCGCATGCACGAGAGGAATTCCGTGGCGTGCGAGCAGTTCCTTCGGTCCAATGCCGGAGAGTTGCAGCAGCTTGGGCGTATCGACTGCACCCGCGCACAAGAGCACTTCGCGTGTGGCGTGGAAAGTCCGCTTGACACCGTTCTGCGATACCTCGACCCCTGTCGCACGCAGTCCATCGAACAGCACGCGCGAAGTCAGCGCGTGATGTTCCATATGCACATTCGAGCGCTTCAGCGCCGGTTCCAGATACGCCACATTGCTCGACGCACGTTGCCCTTTGTGCGTGTTCACATCGTAGACGCCAACGCCTTCAATCTTCGCGCCGTTGAAGTCGTCGTTGCGCGGAATGCCCATTTCGTCGCAGGCATCGAGGAAGTGACGTGTGATCGCGTGAATGCCGCGTTTCATCGACGTCACGTGGATCGGGCCGCTCGCGCCATGCACTGCGGTGTTCCCGGCCTCATGGGTTTCCAGCTTGCGGAAATACGGCAGCACGTCCTTATACGACCAGCCCGCGTTGCCGGCAGCCGCCCAATCGTCGAAATCGCGGGGCGCGCCACGCACGTAGATCATCGCGTTGATGGAGCCGGAGCCACCTTGCACCTTGCCGCGCGGTGCATAGATTTTCCGGTCCGCCAACTTTGCTTCCGGCTCGGTGTAATACATCCAGTTGCAGCCCGGATCGTAGTAGGTCTTGGCAAACCCCACCGGAATCTTGAACCAGAATGAGTCGGCCTTGCCACCCGCTTCGAGCACGAGCACGGAGTATTGTCCCGAAGCCGACAGCCGCTCGGCAAGAATGCAGCCGGCCGATCCCGCGCCAACGATGATGTAGTCGTAAGTCATGTTATGTACTCAGCCTCAGCCTTTGGCCGGAGAGGAATCCCGGACATCGGCAGGCTTGGACGCCATCTGCAGATGCAGACGTTCGCCGGTGTAAGGAGAATGGGCGCGTACTACATCCATGTTCAATTCCACGCCCAGTCCCGGCGCCCTGGACGGCACGATATAACCGTCTTCCCATTGAATCGGCGTCTTGAGAATCTCGGCATGAAAGCCGTCCCACGTACCAATGCTTTCCTGGATCAGGAAGTTGGGTGTGCAGGCGGCGAGCTGGATGCTGGCCGCCGCGCCGATAGGTCCGTTGTACAAATGCGGGGCGATCTGTGCGTAATAAACCTCGGCGAGGGCCGCGATCTTCTTGCCTTCGAGCAAGCCGCCGCAACGCGCGACATTCAATTGCAAAATGGATGCCGCGCCCGCTTGTAGTAGCTTGAAAAATTCATACTTGGTCGTGAGGCGTTCACCGGCCGCGATGGGGATGCTGGTATGACGCGAGACCTGCGCCATGGCGTCTTCCTGACCGGGCGGGACGGGCTCTTCGAACCACAGCGGGTCGTACTTTTCGAGGCGTTGCGCTAGGCGGATAGCGGACGAGGGGACCATCTGCCCGTGCGTTCCGAACAGCAGGTCGCATCGGTTGCCAACAGCTTCACGGATGCGCTTGCAGAAGGTCTCGCAGCGTTCCAGTACATCGAGCGAAATCTGATGGCCCGAGTACGCGGTATACGGACCGGCGGGATCGAACTTGACCGCGGTGAAGCCAAGGTCCGCGTTGCGAACGGCACATTCAGCCGCGAGATCGACATCGTCGTAGTCGTATTCGCCCGCGGCGTTCTTCGGGTAGAGATACGTGTAAGAACGCAGCCGTTCGTTAACCAAACCGCCGAGCAACTCATACACCGGCTTGTCCGCTGCCTTGCCAATAATGTCCCAGCACGCCATTTCCAGGCCGCTGACAACGCCCATCATCGTGAGGTCGGGGCGTTGCGTGAAGCCGCTCGAATACGCTTCGCGGAAAAAACGCTCCACGTGGTGCGGATCGTGGTCTTGCAGATAACGTCCGAACACGTCGTCGATAATGTGCGCCATCGCTTTCGGATGGAACGTCGCGGAATAAATTTCGCCCACGCCTTCAATCCCGCAAGCGGTTTTCAGCTTCACGAAGATCCAGTACATGCCGCCCAGGTGTGGCGGCGGCACGGCTACGAAATGCGTTTCGAGAGAGACGATTTTCATTGGAGGGCGTCCTTTGCAACGGTCGTACGCATGCGCTTGAGTGCGAGTGCGGCGATACCGCCAATCACGCTGATCGCAGCGATGTAAGAGAAGTAAAACTGGTAGCCGAGAAGGCCGGGGAAATGCTCAGTAGTCCAGCCATTCACGAGCGGCAGGAACACGTCGGGTGAATAACCGATCAGCGAAACGAGGCCAATCGCCAAGCCCGTTATACGAAGCGGAATGCCGCATTGGTCGAGCAGCGACCAGTAGAGTCCACGAATGGCATAGGTGAGGATGCCGATCACCAGCACCACGATAGCGATCATCACAACGCCAGCACGCGGATCGATATGACCGAGCGTAGGCAGCACGATCAGCGAAACCAGGCCGAGCGCCGCGAGAAACAGCGCGCTGGTCAACACGCCAAGTGTGGAGAAACGATCGCCCAGATACCCGCCGCCAATACCGCCAATCGGGCGCATCCACAGCTTGAGCGTGGTGAGTGTACCGGCCATGACCACGGTCATCTTCAGGTCGCCGACTTGCAGGTAAGCGGAGAAGCTGTAAGTAGCCCAGAAGATCTGATAACCGCAGAACACAATGGCTGCCATCAGCCAGAGTTGTGGAATGCGCATCAGCGTGAGGAGATCGCGCCACAGCGAATGGCGTTGCGTGAGATTGTCTGCCGCTTGCTGTTGCTCTTGCGCTGTTGCGGGTGGTTCCTTGACCAGCACCATCAACAATCCCAGCGCGATACAGACGGCCGAATACAGGTAGACGACATATTTGAAGCCTACGTTGATCGGCAGGCCGTGCTTCTCGGTGGCGGTCGCGAAGATCACCAGCGCAACAGTCGCAAGCAACGCCTCGATCAAGCCGCGTCCACCGTCGAGCAAGCCGAAGAAGCGGCCTTGTTCGTCGTGCGCGGCAATGGTCTTCACGCGCTTCAGGATGGAAGCCCAGAAGGTCAGGCCCGTGGTCAGTCCCCAGCAGCAGAACACGGCGAGCAAAACAGGGAAACTGGGTGCGGTCGAATAAACCAGCCCGAGTCCGCCTGTCGCGATCAACGAAAAGCAGATCAGGAAGCGCGGCGCGATGCGGTCGGCAAGCCAGCCGCTCGGCAAATAGCTGATCAGGAAAACGGTGCCGAGTATCGAATACAAATAACCAAGCTGGCTATTGTCGATGTGAAAAAACTCGAGCATTGGCGTCTGGTAGACCTGACGCAAATACAGCAGCGGATAGATTGCACCCGCCGCAACCACTAGCAGCATGAGCTGTATGTATCGCTGCGCACGTGTTGTATCGGCTATTGGCGGTGTGATGCCGGTCAAGGTTTTTTCCACAATAAGTCTCCTTCGGCGGTTCGAAAACGAACGCCGCTTTTATAAATGTTCGGGTAAGTGTTGATCGATTAGTGGTTCAATGAGGCTCAGTACTTCATGATGACGAGACGCGTCTGCGTGAATTCGAGCATGCCGTGCTTGCCGTCATCGCCGCCGAGGCCCGAGCGTTTCCACCCGGCGTGAAAGCCTTGGTATGGATCGGCGGGTGTGCGGTTCACGTACAGTTCGCCGGCTTCAATCTCGTTGGCCACGCGCATAGCCGTGCGATAGTTCTCGGTGTACAGAACCGAAGACAAGCCGTACTGATGGTCGTTCGCCATCGCGAGGGCGTCGTCGAGCGTGTCGTACGAAATCACCGGCAGCACCGGTCCGAAAATTTCTTCGCGGACAATCTCCATGTCGTGGCGGCAGTTGACCAGCAGCGTTGCCGGATAGAAATAGCCGGGGCCTTCGGGTAACACGCCGCCGGTGGCGATCGTCGCGCCTTCGGCGACGGCGCGCTCGACCATCGCGTGAATGTTGCGCTGCGCCGAGCGGCTGACGAGCGGCCCCATCTTCGATGCATCTTGCGAGCGATCGCCGAAGCTGACCGACTGCATCTTCGTGCGCAGCAATTCGACGAATTGATCATGCACGCTGGCATGCACATAGACGCGCTCCATTGCCGTACACAACTGCCCGCAATGTGTCGTCTTCGATGCCACGATAGCGCTCGCTGCCGCTTCAAGATCGGCATCCGGCTCGATGATCGCCGGCGCCTTGCCGCCGAGTTCCAGCGAAGGCTTGGCGATATTCGCCTTGCAATAATCGAGCACGATGCGCCCGGCGCCCACGCTGCCGGTTAGCGCAATCATGCCGACTGCGGGATGCGTGCAGACGACGCCGGCGGTAGCGTGGTCCATCGCGAGCACGTTGAAGACGCCCGCGGGCAGGCCCGCTTGACGCGCAGCTTCGGCGATCTCGAATGCCGACGCCGGCGTGTTATTGCTCGGCCGTACGACGACCGTATTGCCGGTGATCAGGGCGGGCGCGATCTTGCGCAGCAGGGTATACACGGGGTAGTTGAACGGGATCAGGCAGGCCACCACGCCGATCGGTTCGCGATGCAGAATAAGGTTCTCGTTCGGGGTATCGCTGGGAATGACTTCGCCTTCAATCCGGCGCGCCCATTCCGCGTGATATCGCGTGATGTCGGCGGCGTAGCGGGCTTCGTTCTCCGAATCGGCCACGCTCTTGCCCGACTCCAGCGCGAGCGCCGCGCCAATTTGCGGGGCGCGCTCAACGATGGCGTCGGCGAAACGGCGCAGATGTTCTCCGCGTTCAATCGCCGTCAATGCGCGCCACTTCTTCTGCGCACGCGACGCGGCTTCGACCGCGCTCAGCGCGTCGTCGTGCGAAGCGAGCGTGACGCGCGCGATAATGCCCGAGGTGGCGGGATTGTTGACATCGGAGAAAGAATCGGATTGCGACTCGACGAAACGGCCATCAATGAAATTACGGTAGGTGCGCATCGTGATTGCCAGGAAAGGTGAAGCGCCGCGGTGATCCGCGACGTGAGTGGCGGTAGTTTTATCGGGCGTGACACTCGGCCACAAGCGATTAAAACTCGACCCGCCCATGCGGAAAACGCACTGAAAGGCGGGGGCATTCATGCAGCGCGATCGCCTATGGCGAGCTACCATTCGAAAACGCGGCATTCGTCCATTGATCTGGCCGGATTATTCATTGGGAGGTTCGCATGTCACAGCAGATGTCACAGCACTTCGACGCTATCGTGATCGGCACCGGACAAGGCGGTGGCCCACTCGCCGTCAAGCTGGCCGAGAGCGGCCGGCGGACCGCCGTGATCGAACGGCATTTGTTCGGCGGCACTTGCGTGAATGTGGGCTGCACGCCGACCAAGACCTACGTGGCGAGCGCGCGTGCGGCGCACGTCGCGCGTCATGCCGGGGACTACGGCGTGATCGTGGAAGGCGAGGTGCGGGTCGACCTGGGGCGTGTCAAGGCGCGCAAGGATGGTGTGATTGCGGAGTCACGCGACGGCGTGGAGAAGTGGTTGCGTAGCACGCCGAACGTGGTGGTCTTCAACGGCCACGGCCGTTTCACAGGCGCGCATTCAATCAGCGTGACGAAAACCGGCGGCGAGCAGCAAGAACTCGACGCGGACGCTATCTTCATCAATACCGGCACGCGTGCAACCGTGCCGGAAATCGAAGGGCTGGCCAGCGTTTCACATCTTACGAATTCCACCATCCTCGAATTGACCGAGTTGCCGGAGCATCTGGCGATTGTCGGCGGAAGTTACATCGCGCTGGAATTCGCTCAGATGTTCCGGCGTTTCGGCAGCCGCGTGACCGTGCTCGTCAGGGGCGACTGCGTGCTGGCGCGTGAGGACAAGGACTTCGCTGTTCAGATCCAGAAGGTCATGTTGCGGGAAGGCGTGGAATTTTTGTTCAACACTGAAGCGTCGAAGCTTGAACCGGCAGGCAAGGGGATTCGGATCACGCTGAAGGGCCCGATGCAGGATCAGAAAAGCATCGAAGCGTCGCATTTGCTGTTTGCAACCGGACGCACGCCGAACACGGATGACCTCGGGCTGGAGCAGGCGGGCATCGTGTTGAACAAGCACGGTCTGATCGATGTGGACGGGCAGCTTCGCACCCGGACAGAGGGCGTGTGGGCGCTCGGTGACGTCAACGGTCGCGGCGCATTCACGCATACGTCGTACAACGATTATGAAATCATTGCGTCGAACGTGGTGGATGGCGAGAGGCGCAGCGTTGATTCGCGCATCATGTGCTATGCCGTTTTTGTCGATCCGCCATTCGCGCGCGTGGGCATGAGCGAGACGGAAGTACGCAAGGACGGCCGGCCCGCATTGATCGCCACCATGCCGATGTCACGCGTTGGCCGGGCTCGCGAACGCGGCGAGACGGATGGCTTCATGAAGGTGCTGGTCGATGCCGAAACGAAGAAGATCCTCGGCGCGGCCATGCTGGGTATTGAGGCCGATGAAGCCATCCATACGTTCATCGACATCATGAATGCCGATGCGCCGTACACCACGCTGCAACGCGCGATGCATATTCATCCGACCGTCAGCGAGTTGATTCCTACGTTGCTCGGCATGCTTGAGCCGCTGAAATGAGCCATTGAAATGATTCACGCCCGGCGTTGCTTGATGCGTTCAGCGATGACCGGACTCTGAAGTGAATGCTCATAAGCGCTTCTGTCGGCGCTGAGCGTGGAATCGTTGTTGGCGATGGCAGTCAGTTGACGCTTCATTGAACGCACGGTAGTCGGTACGCAAGCACGAAGCGCATCGATGTATTCCGCCGTGCGCAAACTCAGTTGCGCGGGTTGCACAAGCTCGGTCAGGAAGCCGATGCGCAGCATCTCAGGCGCATCTAACGTCATGCCCGTAAGAAAGAGCCGTTTCGCCTGAGCGAGCCCCAACTCACGAACGTATCGACGCATGCCGTCGGGGTAATAGTGCAAACCAATTCGCGCAGCCGGCATGAACATGCGCGTGCCCTCTACGCCTATGCGCACATCGCAGCACAGTGCAAGATCCGTTGCCCCGCCATAGACGCTGCCGTTGAGCGCGCAGACAGTAGGCAGGGGGCACGCTTCGAGCTCGTTCAGGAAGCTTTCGAACGAATCGTCGATATTACCCGCGGCCAATTCGGACAACGTATAGCCCGAGCTGAACGTGGTCGTGCCGGTTCCTGTGATGACCAGCGCTATGGCTGTTTCATCGTTCGCCGCCGATGCAATCGTTTCCCTGAGCCCGGCCAGATCAGCGGGATCGATACGATTATGGTGCTCCACGCGCGTGAGCTGGATAGTGACAACGCCCTCGTGCCGCGAACAGGAAAAACCTGGAGCCGTGCTGGTATTGGTCATGTTTCTTTCGCTCGATCTACCGCGACTCACTCAGGCCGCCGGGGTAGCTTCCTTGCCCTTTGCGGCTTCGTCGTTGGCGGCGGCATCGCGGGTTTCCGGCATCGCCAGCCATACCAGCGCCACGGCCAGCGCACCGGCTGCGGCAAGTCCAAAGAAGCTGGTGTTTACGCCGAACTTGTCTGCCACGAACCCGGCAATCGCTGTGCTCAGTGTTGCACCAACGCCCGCCGCCAGCCCGAAGAATCCAATACACAAGTTGTATCGGCCCTTGCCTCCGGCCACGTCGGCTGCAATCAGCGGCAGCATCACGCCGAACACGGCAGCGCTGATACCGTCGAGCATCTGCACCGGCACCAGCAGGTAAGGGCTGCTCGCGCTGCTCGCGGCTGCGAACAGCAGCGCACGTAACGGCAGCGCCGAGAAGCCGATGATCAGCACCGGCCTGCGCCCCCAGCTTTGCGCCTGCCGCCCGACCCACGGCGACAACCCTGCCACGATGAACTGGGGCACGATAATGCACGCCGCGATCACGAGCTGGACGTTGTCGCCCATGTGCGCCGTGACTTCGCCGGCGGCGAGGTTCAGCATGGCCGCATTCGACAAGTGGAACAGCACCACGCACGCCGCGAAGGTCAGGAGCCTCGGATCGCGCAGCAGATCGCGCAGACTTTCGGGCCGGTCAGCCCCGATCGCGCTTACCGCCCCAGCGATGCTCGCGCCCGCTTTCGCCGCGGCTTTTTTCATGCGCGGCACAACCGGCGCCATTTCGTGATGAATCATGTTCAACGCGATAAGCGCAGGCACCGCCAGCGCCGCCGTCAAAAAGAACACCGATCGCAGCGACAGATACTCGCCGAACAAACCCATCGCTGCCGCCGTGAGCGCGCTGCCGATAGATGCCCAGCGTGCATTGCGCCCAAGCCGGTTGCCGAGATCGGCGCGCGAGACGAGGGCGAGAGAGATCGCGGCCATTGCCGGCACAAGCATGCAGCTCGCGAAGCCGTGCAGCACTTCGGCCGCGAACACGACGGTGAACGTAGGGCTCGCGCCTAGCAGCAACGCGCTCACGATGATCGCGATGATGGCGGCGGCCGCGGCGCCTTTCTTGTTGCGCAACGCATCGACAAGCGCGCCGGCTGGCAACTGGCTCGCCATTGCGCTGATCGTGCCGACGCTCAGCATCAGCCCGATCTCGCCTTGCGTCCATTTGTTCGCGGCGAGATAGGAGGCGATGAACGGCCCAAAGCCGGTCTGCACATTCGCGACAAAGAAGTTCAGCCAATCGAGCGCGCGCAGACTTCGTGCAATTCCCATAGCTCAGATCGTCCTCATTGTTTCGAGGGGCGCGCAACGGCTGCCGCACCGGCTTTCGCACCTGACGCCGGACCGGAGGCCGCAGCTGCAACCGGAGCCGCAGCCGAAGCGGGCTCCGGCGACTCGGCTGGTTCCGGTGGCGGGACGACGGGCGAAATGATCTTGATCGGCTGATCGGGCGAGTAAGTTGGAGCGGCTTTGATCTGTGCGTCGGTGAAATCCAGTTGCAATTGCATTACCTTGTTGCGCGAGACCACGTGGAGGTCGGGCCAGTTCGCCGCGACTTGCCGCTTGTCGGCGGCGAGGGAATCGGAGAGATCGATCACGAGTGCCTGAGGCTGCGCCTGGGCATCGACCAGCACGTCGACTACGCGGCCCATCCGCGCGCCGTTTTTCTGCGACACATTGGAGTCGATGAGCTGAGCGAGCGTCGCCGGAACGTCATTGACCGAACCGGGTCTCGCCGATGCTTCCTGGGCCTTTGCTTTCGCCGCGTTCGACGCTGGATTGCTGCCAGGCGTCGGAATCGGTATCGCGAACGTGATGGGCGCTTTTTTCGTGGCCGGGTTGAACCGGAACGCGGTCCACGGGAAGGTCACCTTGCGGTCCCCCACACCCAGGAAGCCCGCCAGGTTCACGATCATGATCTTCGGTTTGCCGGCGGCATCGGCGTACATGTCCACCGCGCGGCCGATCACCTTGCCGTCCGGGCGCTGGATCTCGCTGTCGAGCAAACCGCGGATTTGCTCGTGTTGCATGATGCGCGTGGTGAGCAGCGGCGGCGGTGTAGGCGGCGCTTTTTCCTCGACGGGCGGCGGCGGGGGCGGCGGCGGTTTTTTCGGCACGATCACACGTCGTTTGGGCGCGGGGCGCGGGGCTTTCGGTTCGACGGGCGGCTGGGTGGCAACCGGCGTCGATGCCGGCTCTTCCGGCTCCGCGACTTCCGGCTCAGCGGGCGGTTGCGGCGTCGACAAGTCGACAATCGGCGCTGGCGCCTGATGCGGGAACAGGCTGCATCCCGACATGACCGCCAGGACGAGGAGGATCGCAAGCGTTCGGGCCACTGTTCGCCAGTGCCATTCGTACGCTCGAAGCGGGAAACCGCCACTCATCACAAGAGCTCCATCTTGCAGGACTGCCTTCACGAAATTCGTGCGCCGTCGCACGGGGTATCGACGGCGCGTGGGTTAGGGGTGAGGTTCGATACGGGTGAACCGGGCACTTGCACCTGGTTCGTCGCGTTTCGCCTCATATGTCCGGCTACGCTCAAACGCCCGGCGGACGCGACTTCGCCTCGGCTGCCTGCGCGAGCCGCGCGGCGGTGTCGGGGGCGCCCATCTTCGCGGCGGCGTCGCGCGCAGTGAAACCGTTCGCGTCCTTCGCGTCGGGGTTCGCGCCTTTCTCGATCAGGTACTCGACCATCTCCACCCGATTGAACATGGCGGCGATCATCAACGCGGTGCGTCCATCCTGCGATGCCCCTTCCACGTCCGCGCCGTGTTCCAGCAAAGCCTCGATGACCGGTTTGTAACCCTTGAACGCCGCGCCCGCGATGGGCGTCTGGCCGTTGTCATTGCGCAGGTTCGGGTCTGCCTTGTGTTCGAGCAGCACGCGCACCGCGTCGGCATGGCCGTGGTAGCTCGCGAGCATGACAAGCGTGTCGCCCTTGTCGTTGCGCAGGTTCGGCGGCAGGCCTTTGTGCAACAAGGTGTCGAGCATGGCGGCGTCGCCGCGGCGGGCTACGTCGAAGACCTCGCTCGCGAAATCGATGAGTTCGTCGCTCAAGGGTTCCGGGCTTTGACCGGGAATGCGTGCGGGTGAATCGGGTTGCATGGGAGGCTCCATTAGGATTGCATGGACGGATGCGGCGCGGCCGTTGTTCGATGCCGGGTAGCGGGCGGGCGCCGGGTCGGGCGATGTTCGGTTGGTGCTGCCTGTAACGTTCGATCAGCGTCCGGTCAGCTTTCGACGTCAGGCGGGGTCGCTCAGCTGTATCGGGCAGCGGTCCTGCGGTCGTTCATGGTTTCTGCAGTTTCTATCAGTGCGTCAGGATACACAGGTTTGGCGGCAGGCCGCACCGGGATAGCAGGAATCGCGCCTTGGTCTGGTCAACCTTGCTTACCGTCCTTTTAGCGCGTCCTGACAACGCGTTCGGAGCGTCATTCTAAAGGGTGCGTGTTCATCGGCCTGCGTTCTTTAGCGACGCTGACGATGAGTGAATGATTTGACCGGGGTTTATCCGGTTTTGCAGCGGCGTTGCTTGTTCCTCATTGCGGTCTCTTTCCACCGCTTCTTTGCTGTTTATCGGCCGGTCATCCAGGTTTCCGTCATTGGCATTTTTCCTGGTGGTTGCCCACAAAAGCTATCCGAGGCGCGTCACTTGACCTGCGCCTATCGCGCGCTTACGCTCGCCAGCACTTCAACTGGAAATGCACCGTGAACCCCAATAACGCCGACAACCCTGACACGCTTCGTCGAGTCGCACCCGCCGCCGAACGTAATCGCGGACCCATTCTCGACGTCCTGAGCCGTGTCCTGCCCAAGACTGGCATGGTCCTCGAAATTGCGAGCGGTACGGGGCAACATGCGGTCCACTTCGCCGCCGCGCTGCCTGCCATCACGTGGCAGCCGAGCGATCCCGACGCGGCCTCGCGCGCCTCCATCGACGCCTGGCGCAAGAACGTCTCACTCGCCAACCTCAATGCACCGATTGCCCTGGATGTCCGGTCGGCCCCGTGGCCGGTGCCGGATTCCCTTGCGGCAATCGTCTGTATCAACATGATCCATATTGCGCCTTGGGAGGCGGCCGAAGCGCTTTTCCAGGGTGCCGGCGAGCACCTGGCAAGCGCCGGCGTGCTCTTTTTGTACGGGCCTTACAAGCGCGGCGGGGCCCATACCGCCCCGAGCAACGCAGCCTTCGACGACCAGCTTCGCGCCACCAATCCCGCCTGGGGCGTTCGAAACATGGAAAACGTGGTGGATCTCGGGCGCGCGGCAGACCTGTGGATGGAAGAAGCCGTGTCCATGCCCGCGAACAACTTCTGCCTGATTTTCAGGCGCACCGGCATCTGACGAGTCTGACGCGTCTCGCGTGGCGGGAGTGAGGCAGGGGAATCCAGCGCAGAGCGTTTTCAGGGATGAACCCTGATGGTTTCGTCTCGGCTGGACGGAAAGTGGCGGACACTGTAAGCAGGGCGCAAAATCGTCATAAGAATAGTGTCCGGCCGAGCGCTGCGGTGCTGCAAAAACGCGGTTTCACCGACTGTCCACGCCCGTCCAGTCTGCTTCCGGCATCGGCTGCCACCCCGTGTCGCGCCTCAATTGTCGTCTGGCGTGTAGACTGCGGTAGGCCTTTGGTTGCACTGTCTCCTCAAAGCACTTTTTTCGTCTGTTTTCTTGCCGATTCCCTCAAGCGGAGGCATCGTACATGCATGTAGCGCTGCAACAGGACGTCGCTCCGAGCGAACTTCCGTCCCAACAGTCTCAACCGGCGGCGCGTGATCTGCGTCGTGTCGATATTCATCCTGATCACTGGTATCCCGTCGCCTGGTCGCGGGAAGTAAAACGCGGTAAGGCGCATGGTGTTCGGTTTGCCGGCGACCCCGTCGTGCTCGTCCGTACGGAGAGCGACAAAGTGTTCGCTCTGGAAGACCGCTGCGCGCATCGACAGGTGCCGCTGCATGCGGGCGTGGTCGACGGCGAATCCATTCGTTGCTGCTATCACGGCTGGACCTACGACTGCACCGGCCGCTGTATCGACGTCCCGTATCTCGGGCGCGAACGCCTGCCGAACGGCGTTCGTTCGTATCCGTGCCGCGAAGAAGCCGGCCTGATTTTCATTTTCCCCGGCGACCCGTTGCTCGCCGAGACCACGCCGTTTCCCGCGCTCGGTTCTGTAGGCGATAAAGCGTATAAAACCCGCCGCTTCGGCCGCGAAGTGAAATGCCATTACAGCTTCATGCACGAGAACCTGATGGACATGAACCATCAGTTCCTGCATCGCAAGCAAATGGGCCAGATGAAGGCGCGTTCAGTCGGGCGCAGCCGCGGCGAGGACTGGGTGGAAGTGAACTACACGTTCGCGCGCGAGGAGGGCAAGCAGCCGATCGGCGAGGCGCTGGTGTTCAGCCAGAAACGCGGCACGAAGCCCGACGAGAACAATAAAGACGTGATGACGATCCGCACGGAGTATCCGTACCAGACGCTCAGGATCCGCACCAAGGACCAGACGATGGTGATGGATCTGTGGATCGCGTACGTGCCGCTCGACGCCGAGCAGCGCACTAACCGCACGTTTGGCCTGCTGTCCATCCGCCGGCCGAAAATCCCGGGCGTTCTCGATGCCGCGTGGCCATTGCTGGTGTGGTTCACCGAGCGTATCTTCAAGGAAGACCGGTGGATTGTGGAGCGCGAGCAGGAAGCGCATGACCGGCAGGGCGCCGATCATAACCATGAGGTTTTCCCGGTCATCCTCGAATTGCGCTCGCTGCTGACTGAATGCGGCGCGCCAGTTCGAGAACCCGCGACGGAGCGTCGTGTGCATATGATTCAGCCGATTAGTGATTAATCGCCGGCGAGTCTCCGGCTTAATCCCGGTTGACTCGCGCACACGACAAAATGCCGCAGTACCAACGTCTTGATCAAGACGTCGCAGTCATGAAGTATTAACCAGAAGAGGTCGACCATCATGGAACCCAACTCGACAGAGAACCCGGTCAAACCGGCGGCGGAAGCGCCTCCCGAACAGGACCACTTCGATGCCGCGATCAGCCACGTCGATCATTCCTATGCGTCGGGTGTCATGGCTGCAGGCGCGGCCAAGGGCATTCTCTACAGTGTGATCGAGACGCTGGGCACGCTTATCGGCGACCCGGATTTGCCGGAGCATGCACGGTCCGGCTATGAGGCGTTAAGAGTGAGCGCGCAAGAACTGCGTTCGAAGATCGACTAAGCGTTTGCGCTTTGTTTTCGCTTTGTTTTAGTTTCAACCTCGAGTCCTGCAGCGAGTCCCGGCGACGCATTTTTACGTCGCCTATGTTCCCAAACTGCAGCGGCTCGGGCAATAATGCAAGGTCAACCACGGAGCACATCATGAGCAAGAGCCAGGACGCGAAGAAAACCGAAAAGAAGGTCGCTGTCAAATCGCCGAAAGAAAAGAAAGAAGCGAAGAAAGTGAAGAAGGAGGCGTCCAAGCGGCAGTAATGGAAGTGATGGAAGTGATGCAAAAGCTGCAGACGGGCGCGTTCAACGTCCGCCCGTTTGATCTTCATCCGGCTTGTGTCCCGGTTGTATCCCGTCTCCGTTTTCGCTTCCAGATTCCCGCTTCCCGCAGCACGTTTTGGTCATTCACGGCCCGCTTTTAGCGGGCCGTTTGCATATGAAAGGCCATGCGCGAGTGAAGGTGTTCCGGATGCCCCAGTCACCCTTTTACGTGGCCATCGTGCAAGGTGTCGTCCGCTCACAGTGGACGCCGATATCCCTGCGAATTGTAAATCTTCTGTATGATAATGATTCTCAATAACATGTTTCAATCCGTTTTCGTGGATTGAGACGGCACCTCTGCACGCTCTCCATGCCAGATTTGTTCATGTCGGGATCCGTATTGTTCGCGATCGCCGGCGCACTTGCGTTTTACCTCGCCGCGCCCGGCCAGCGTTGGCTGCGAGCACCGTTGGCGCCGCGGCTTTTTAGAACGATTGCGGCAACATCAAGCATTCTGGGCGTTGTTGTCGGCGCGAGCAGGCTGCATCCCGCCACCTCGCTTGCCATCGTGTTCACGGCGGCCATGGCGTGCCTGACTGCGTGTCCGTTTATTGGCGTGTTGCTGGAGCGGACGCGGCTTCGCGGCGCTTCGAGGTGACGTTGAAGACAGGGCAGCGCGAGACGTTATCGCGGGACTGGTTGTCCAAGACGCTGGCAGGGGTGATCGGTGGGTTCGGTCTCGCGATTGTGGCAAGCGGACTGCTTGCCTGCCTGACGCCCGGCCCACTCGATGTACAAAACAAATTCCAGGTCGCGATGTGGCTCGTGCCGCCGGTATGGATCGGCGTGATGAGCGTCGGTTTCGTGTTCCGAAGCGGTCTGCGCGCGTGGGCCTGGCTAGGCGGCGCCAATCTCGCGGGCTTCGCGATGCTCGCACTCGCCCGCCACTTTTTCATTCGATAACCCCATGCGCAGCGACGTCATCCGCGTCTACAAGACGGTTCACACCTGGACGGGCATTGTCGCCGGCCTTGCGCTTTTTATCGCGTTCTATGCCGGCGCAGTGACGATGTTCAAGGACACGCTGAACGAGTGGGTTACGCCGCCGGCCGCGCATGCCGAGGTTTTTCCGCTGGCTCAGGCGCCGGCCGTTATCGAGCAGACGCTGGCTGCGCATCCGGCCGCGCGGAGCCAGTTCACATTGAAGATCGAACCTGCCGGCGCGGCCAGTCTTTCGTGGCGCGAGCGCGGTAAGCCGCAGCGTTTCAGCGCCACGCTCGATGCTGGCGGCAAGCTCGAAACGCATGCACGCGGCGCGTCAAACGCAGCGAGTTTCATTGATGTTTTGCACATGACGGCCGGCATTCCAGGCGGTTTCGATGTCGGGATGGGCGTGATGGCCGTGGTGTCGCTGCTTTACGGGCTGGCGCTGGTATCCGGTGTGATCGTGCTGCTGCCGAGCCTGATCAAGGATCTGTTTGCGTTGCGCGTGGGCAAGAACCTCAAGCGGATGTGGCTCGATGCGCACAACGTCGTGGGCATTCTGAGCTTGCCGTTCCATATGGTGATGGCGTTATCGGTTGTCGCGTTCGGTTTGAGCGACTATATCTTTGCGGTGCAGGATCGCGTGATTTATGGCGGTACGCTCAGCGCCACGGTGAAAGCGCAGAACCCGTATTACGCGAAGGCGCCTGCGGTGCCTGATGGCAAAACGACGCTTGTCTCACCGCTGCAAATAGTGGCCGCTGTGAAGCAGCACGCACCGGAATTCGAGCCGGCGGAGTTGAGTTATCGGGGAGCGGGGGCACCGGGCGCGACGGTATTTGTGAGTGGCAGCGATCCGCGTTATCTGGCGCGCAGCGGAGGATTTGCGCTGCTGGATCCGGTGACCGGGCGCTTTCTGAACGCTCAATTCCTGCCCGGCGCCACCGATGGAAACGCGTGGTCCGCGGCCACCAGCGCATTTTTCGCGTTGCACTTCGGCAGTTATGGTGGCGAGCCGATCCAATGGGGTTATTTCTTTCTCGGCCTGGCCGGCGCGTTCTTGTTTTATTCGGGCAATCTGCTTTGGATCGAGAGCCGCCGGAAGCTCGAACGGGGGGCCGATCCGCTGAGGCAACGGCCCGCGACCTACTTCATGGCAGCGCTGACTGTTGGCGTGACGCTGGGTTGCGTGGCGGGCATTTCCGCGACGCTCGCAGCGGGGAAGTTGCTGAACGGCCGTGTGGCGGATTTGTCGGCGTGGCACGCCCGGATTTATTACTCGGTGTTCCTGGCGAGCATTGCGTGGGCGTTCGTACGAGGCGGAGCGCGCGGATCGGTCGAGCTGTTGGCGCTGACAACGGCCGCGACTTTGCTGGTGCCGCTGGCGTCGGCCGTCGGCTGGCTGTTCCCCTCCACGGGGATGTGGTTTGAGCCTGCGGCGGCCGGGGTGGATGTGTGTGCGCTGATAGGCGCAGGGTGCCTTGCCTGGATGCTGCGGGCAGCCGCGAAGCGAGTCGCGACCGGGCGGCAGGATAGCGTATGGGGATATTCCGCTCGCGCCCGATGACGGGTTTGGCGCCGCTCGGCAAGGCTACGCGCTTGAAACTTGACGCTTGAAGCGGATTTTCTATCGTGACGGTTGCGTCGAAAGCGCTTTCAGACTGGGGCATAACCCAGCGCTGCGTCAAGGCAACGCACCTTGCTAAACAGCGCGGGACGCCACGAGCTACGTCACGATGTCCCGCGTTTTATCTCCCACTTCTATCGCACCCGACAAGTCCTTCGTATAACGAACGGCCGCGCTACGACCGGCCATCTCACGTCCACAAAAACCGGTTCGCGGTAAAACC
>NZ_JAQGMM010000200.1 GCF_028292365.1 Caballeronia sp. | reverse complement strand
AAAAATCGATACGCGTTCGCAAATACCGGGAAAAACTCGGAACCTTCCGCGAACATAGGTAAAATGCTTTTTTAACCAGCTATCAAATTGACATGTCTGCCAGCGCAGTGAATGTGAACCCGGGGCGCAACGTCGTCGTGGTCGGCACCCAGTGGGGTGATGAGGGCAAGGGCAAGATCGTCGACTGGTTGACGGACCACGCCCAAGGCGTCGTACGCTTCCAGGGCGGCCACAATGCCGGCCACACGCTGATCATCGGCGGCAAGAAAACCATCCTTCGACTGATTCCCTCGGGCATCATGCGCGCCGGCACCGCCTGCTATATCGGCAACGGCGTCGTGTTGTCGCCGGAAGCGCTCTTCAAGGAAATCGGTGAGCTGGAGTCGGTAGGTGTCGACGTCCAGAAGCGTCTTTTCATCTCCGAAGCCGCCAACCTGATTCTTCCGTATCACATCGCGATCGACCAGGCCCGCGAAGCGCGGCGCGGCGCGGCGAAGATCGGCACGACCGGACGCGGCATTGGCCCGGCGTATGAAGACAAAGTCGGCCGGCGCGGCTTGCGCGTGCAGGATCTGTACGACCGCGAAGTGTTCGCTGAGCGCCTGCGCGAAACCCTCGATTTCCACAATTTCGTGCTGACCGGTTATCTGGGTGCCCCTGCGGTGGATTACCAGGAAACGCTGGACACCATGTTCGGCTACGCCGAGCGCCTCGCGCCCATGGTGACCGACGTCTCGCGCCGTCTCTATGACGAAAACCACGCTGGCCGCAACCTGCTGTTTGAAGGTGCGCAAGGCACGCTGCTCGACATCGATCACGGCACGTACCCGTACGTCACGTCGAGCAATTGCGTGGCGGGTGCGGCGACTGCCGGTGCGGGCGTGGGTCCGCAAAAGCTCAACTACATCCTCGGCATCACGAAAGCGTATTGCACGCGTGTGGGCGCAGGTCCGTTCCCGAGCGAGCTGTATGACGCCGACAACGTCAATCGCCAGGAGCAAGTTGGCCTGACGCTCGCGACCGTCGGCAAGGAATTTGGCTCGGTGACTGGCCGTCCGCGCCGTACCGGCTGGCTTGACGCCGCCGCGCTGCGCCGCTCGATCCAGATCAACGGCATCTCGGGCTTGTGCATGACAAAGCTGGACGTGCTCGACGGCCTGGAAGAAGTGAAGCTGTGCGTGGGCTACAAGCTCGACGGCAAGGATGTCGACATCCTGCCGCGCGGTGCGTCGGAAGTGGCGCGTTGCGAGCCGGTCTACGAGACGTTCGGCGGCTGGAAGGAAAGCACCATCGGCATCACGCAATGGGACAGCTTGCCGGCCAATGCGCGTGACTATCTCTCGCGTATCCAGGAAGTGGCGGGCGTGCCTATCGACATGGTGTCGACCGGTCCGGATCGTGACGAAACCATCCTGCTGCGCCATCCGTTCAAGGCTTAAGTAGCCCGGACGTGCAGCATCGACCAAGGTGGCCGCAAATTAGCGGCCACTTTTGCATATTCAACAGACGTACAGTGCTGTACATATTGAAAAGAGTTTCACCATGATCGCGATGAAAGATCCGCGCAACGACGACCGGAACCTGTGGGTCGGCTGGGACGAATATCACCGGCTGATCGAACTGCTTGCGCTCGCCGTGCATGACTCGGGCTGGAAGTTCGACAATATCCTGTGTCTTGCACGTGGCGGTCTGCGGGTCGGTGACCAGCTTTCGCGCATCTATGATCTGCCGCTTGCCATCCTGGCGACGAGTTCGTATCGCGAGGCGGCCGGCACGGAGCAGGGCGCGCTCGATATCGGGCAATACATCACCATGACGCGCGGCGAGTTGTCCGGCAACGTGCTGCTTGTGGATGATCTGGTCGACTCCGGCGTTACGCTTTCGCGCGTGCAACAGCATCTGAAGGACCGTTATCCGGCGGTCACGGCAGTGCGTTCCGCCGTGCTTTGGTACAAGGGCTGCTCCAAAGTGAAGCCCGACTACTTCGTGCAGTTTCTTGAAACGAACCCGTGGATTCATCAACCGTTCGAAGAATGGGACACTGTCCGGCCCCACAACCTCGGTGCGTGGATCAAGCGCGGTGTCCAGGACGAGCGGGGCTGATTCAAGTCCTGAGATTGCGCAATTTGTCTGAGTCAGCAGTTCACGTCAGCAATTCAGTGCAATCCAGTTGTTACGCAGCAGAATGAAATTGAAACGAAACGCCGTTCGAGTCGCCTATCCGGTGCGATTGAACGGCGTTTTTTTGCTTGTATCCAGTTGCAGCCAGTTAAAACGGGTTAAAGGCGGAAAGCGCCGCACATGCACCTTCGCGGCTTTGCCGCAATGCTAAACTGCCGCTTCGCTCCGGTCGTAGCGGTATCACAACAGGCCGGTCGGGCGCCGAACGCAACGTTAGAATGGCGTTCGTTTTTTCCGCTTCGGACGGCTTCCCGCGTTTATGAACAAAATGACTCACGCGCACGAGCGCAAACAGCCGTTACCTACCCTGGCACTTGCCGCAATCGGCGTGGTGTTCGGCGATATTGGCACCAGCCCGCTGTACGCGTTGAAAGAGGCCTTCAGCAAGTCCCACGGTATTGAACTGAGCGAAGCCTCCATCCTCGGGGTCATCTCGCTGTTGTTCTGGGCGATCATGATCGTGGTCTCCATCAAATATGTGCTCTTCGTGATGCGCGCCGACAACAACGGCGAGGGCGGGGTGCTCGCGCTGATGACGCTTGCATTGCGCACATTGAAAGGGTCAGGACGTGCAACCGGCGTGCTGATGATGCTCGGCATTTTCGGCGCATGCATGTTTTACGGCGACGCTGTGATTACACCGGCCATGTCGGTGATCTCGGCGGTGGAAGGGCTGGAAATTGTCTCGCCAGCCCTTTCTCAATGGGTGATCCCCATCACCATCGTCATTCTCGTGATGCTTTTCTGGATCCAGCGCCGCGGTACGTCGGTAGTCGGCAAGCTCTTTGGCCCGATCATGGGGCTCTGGTTCCTGACGCTGGCCGTGCTTGGCGTGTATCACATCGTGCAAGTGCCGCGCATATTGATAGCGTTGAATCCGTATTACGCGTTTTCGTTCATGGCCGCCCACGTATTGCAGGCGTATATCGTGCTCGGCTCAGTCGTGCTGGTGCTGACCGGCGCAGAAGCGCTGTATGCGGATATGGGGCACTTCGGCGCCAAGCCTATTCGCTACGCGTGGTATGGCCTCGTCATGCCGTCGCTGGTGCTTAATTATTTCGGCCAGGGTGCGTTGCTGATGCACTCGCCGGAAGCCGCCGAAAGTCCGTTCTTTCTCCTGGCGCCGGAATGGGCTCTGTTGCCTCTGGTGATCCTGTCGACGGTAGCAACGGTGATCGCATCGCAGGCCGTGATTTCAGGCGCATATTCGCTGACGAGCCAGGCAATCCAGCTTGGTTACGTGCCGCGCATGAAGATCCTGCATACGTCGGATCTCGCGATCGGGCAGATCTATATTCCGGTCGTGAACTGGATGCTGTTGTTCGTCATCCTGTGCATTGTGATTGGCTTCAAAAGCTCCGAGAATCTCGCCGCAGCGTATGGGCTTGCCGTCACCGCAACCATGCTGGTCACGACCATCCTCGCGTCGGTCGTGATGACCAAGCTGTGGGGCTGGAACAAGTTTCTGGTGGGCGCGATCATCGGCGTGTTTTTTATCGTCGATGTCGGGTTCTTCGGCGCCAGCCTGCTCAAGATCGAGCAGGGCGGCTGGTTGCCGCTGGGCATTGGCGGTGTGCTGTTCTTCCTGCTGATGACGTGGTTCAAGGGCCGCATGATCGTCAAGGACCGGACCGCCGCCGACGGTATCCCGTTGATGCCGTTCCTGCAGGGATTGCTTGCGCATCCGCCGCACCGGGTGTCGGGTACTGCAATCTACCTGACCGGTAACGACTCGCTCGTGCCTGTCAGCCTGCTGCACAACCTGAAGCACAACAAGGTCCTGCATGAACGGACCATCTTCCTGAATTTCGTTACGCGTGACGTGCCGTATGTCGATGACGACAAGCGTGTGGAAGTGAAGGACGCAAGCGGCGGTCTCTTTCTCGTGAAAGCACAGTATGGCTTTAACGAAACGCCCGATGTCAAGGCAGTGCTGAACGAGATCGGCCGTACCCACGACATGACGTTCGAACTCATGGATACATCGTTCTTCATGGCACGCGAAACCGTGGTGCCAACGCAGTTGCCGGGTATGTCGGTGTGGCGCGAACGGGTGTTTGCGTGGATGCATCAGAACGCTGCCAAGCCGACGGACTTCTTCAGTATTCCCGCGAACCGAGTGGTTGAGTTGGGGACGAAGATTGAGATTTGATGGTTGTGTGCGTTAGGTGCATCTTGAGACCGTGGCGCATGCGCTGCCCGGTTTGACCCGTTGAGGTAGTTAAAAAATCGGCCCGTTCATTGTGAACGGGCCGTTTTTATTTCTATCGAGCCGTGTCGCTCGTTCTACTTTTTCAGCTTGGCGAACGCCGCCGCCATCGCGCTGGCCGCTTCCGGTTCGCGTTTGCCACCGTTATTGCTTCGGACATCGCGGGCGCTGCCTCCGCCACCCGCGCCACCACGGCGGTCTTGCGCGCCGCGTTGCGGTTGTTGGGCCGGGGAGCCCTCGGCGGGGAAGTCATCGTCCAGACGCATGGTCAGCGCGATCCGCTGGCGCTTCACGTCCGTCTCGACCACTTTTACCTTCACCACTTGCCCCGCCTTCACAACTTCATGCGGGTCCTTGATGAATTTCGTCGACATCGCCGATACATGCACCAGTCCATCCTGATGCACGCCAATATCGACGAACGCGCCAAATGCCGCGACGTTCGTGACCACACCTTCCAGGATCATGCCCGGCGTGAGATCGGAGAGTTTCTCGACGCCATCGCGGAACGTGGCCGTTTTGAACTCAGGACGCGGATCGCGGCCCGGTTTTTCCAGTTCCGCCAGGATGTCGCGCACGGTGGGCAGACCGAATCGCTCATCGACGAATTCCGCCGGCGACAAGCCCGACAACGCTTCGCGTTTGCCCATGACATCGGCGGCATGCTTCTTGATTTTGGCCAGGATACGTTCAACCACCGGATACGCTTCCGGGTGCACCGACGAGCGGTCGAGCGGATTCGAGCCGTTGTTGATGCGCAGGAATCCGGCGGCTTGTTCGAAGGTTTTGTCGCCGAGGCGGGGCACTTTCTTCAATTGATCACGCGACGCAAACGGGCCGTTGGCATCGCGGAAATCGACGATGTTGCGCGCGAGCGTAGCGTTCAATCCCGATACCCGCGCGAGCAGCGCGACCGACGCGGTATTGGCATCCACGCCGACGGCGTTCACGCAATCCTCGACCACCGCATCGAGCGAGCGGGCGAGGTCGCGTTGATTGACGTCGTGCTGATATTGGCCCACGCCAA
>NZ_JAQGMM010000193.1 GCF_028292365.1 Caballeronia sp. | reverse complement strand
ACGCTGAAGCCGCAATGAAGTAAGCAGGACGGGACGCGTTTTCAGAATGTGCGTCCCCTCTGATTTGACACGCAGACTTACGGGCTGAACTCAAGGAGAACGACGATGACACAAGCGATCATGACACTCGAACGGGCGGTGAGCGGTATCGAGGCGAAGAGCCTCAATGCGTCGCGCGGCGTACGGCTCGCGATCGGTGTTGGCATCGTCGCGGCGAGTTACGCGGTGGTGGTTATCGAAGGATTGCATGGTGCGGGCATCGTCTGATTGCCTCTGCCGCGCGTCGTCCTGACGCACCCCGATAACCTTTGCGGCCCGCCTCCATGGCGGGTCGCCTTGCGTTTCTAAGATAAACTCACGAACGCTCGGCAGCCCCGGCAGCAGCATCAGCCGGGCGGCCCGCATTGTTCGTATCACTCTCACGGAGTCACTATGGCGAAGAAAATCGCATCACCGGCTGTGAACATCGGTATCAGCGACAAAGACCGCAAGAAGATCGCCGATGGTTTGTCGCATCTATTGGCCGATACCTACACGCTGTATTTGAAGACGCACAATTTTCACTGGAACGTCACGGGGCCGATGTTCAACACGCTCCATTTGATGTTCGAAGGGCAATACACGGAACTGGCGCTGGCGGTTGATTCGATCGCTGAACGCATTCGTGCGCTGGGCGTGTATGCGCCGGGCAGCTATCGGGAATTCGCGAAGCTGTCGTCCATTCCTGAAGCCGATGGCATTCCGGTAGCCGAAGAGATGATTCGTCAGTTGGTGGAAGGGCAGGAAGCGGTTGTGCGCACGGCGCGCGCGATTTTCCCGCTGACCGATAGCGCGAACGACGAACCGACGGCCGACTTGCTGACGCAGCGCATGCAGATTCACGAAAAGACCGCGTGGATGTTGCGCGCGATGCTGGGACAGTAAGACCGGTTATGGTTTGATCGCCGCGCGCTCAGCGTGGCGAATTGAGATGGAAGAAGCCCCGCGCTCGTTAGAGCGTGGGGCTTTTTGGTTTTTGGGGTTCCTCAAAAGGGAGGCTGGTTCGCGCAGCGCGGGTTGAGGAAAACAAGCCGTTCAGCGCCGCTGCCTTAAAATACCGATATCGCTATTCGCCGTCGTCCAATCGCCATGTTCGCTCGCTTTCCGCTTTATCTCCGCCTCGTCCGGATGGACAAGCCCATCGGCAGCTTGCTGTTGCTGTGGCCGACGCTCAATGCGCTGTGGATTGCATCGAGCGGTCATCCATCGCCGATGCTCCTGCTGATCTTCGTGCTTGGCACGCTGCTCATGCGCTCGGCCGGTTGCGCGATCAACGACTACGCTGATCGCGATTTCGATAAACACGTGAAGCGCACCGAAAACCGCCCGATCACGTCCGGCAAGATTGCCGCATGGGAAGCGGTCGCGTTGGCGGCGGCGTTGTCGCTGATTGCGTTTCTGCTGATCCTGCCGCTCAACACGCTGACCAAGGAGCTCTCGGTGTTCGCGCTATTTGTCGCGGGGAGCTATCCGTTCACCAAACGTTTTTTCGCGATTCCGCAGGCGTATTTGGGCATCGCGTTCGGCTTCGGCATTCCAATGGCGTTTGCCGCCGTGCAGGATCACGTGCCGCCACTCGCCTGGATCATGCTGGCCGCGAACGTGTTCTGGTCAGTTGCCTACGACACCGAATACGCGATGGTCGATCGCGACGACGACATCAAGATCGGCATCCGCACGTCGGCGCTGACATTCGGCCGCTTCGATGTGGCGGCGATCATGCTGTGTTATGCCGTGACGCTCGGGATTTACGTGTGGATTGGTATGACGCTGGCATTCGGCGCGTTGTACTGGATCGGCTGGGCGGCGGCGGTTGCATGCGCCGTCTATCACTACACGCTGATCAAGAACCGGGAGCGCATGCCGTGCTTCGTCGCGTTCAAACATAACAACTGGCTGGGTGGCGTGCTGTTCGCCGGCATCGCGGCACACTACGCCTTCATGCGGTAACACGATACGCGTGCGTCCTCCCCGGACGCATCGCACGTCAGGCAGCGCGGCGGTTTTTTGATTGAGCGTAATGCGTTGCCGCGCGCGAGAGCGCAAAGAGCGCGTGGCCGTCAGGCTTTGCCCAATTCTTCGCCCATTTCTTTAGCCCGTGCATCAGCCGCCAATGCGCCTCGTACGATGGCGTCTTTCACGCCCTGGGCATCGAAGGAAGCCAAAGCTGCTGCTGTTGTGCCACCCTTCGACGTCACACGTTCCCGCAACACGCTCGCGGGCTCGCCCGATTGCGCCGCCAATTGCGCCGCGCCGGTGAACGTAGCCACAGCGAGCGCACGCCCTTGCTCCTCATTCATACCGAGTTGACGCGCGGCTTCCTGCATGGCTTCGATGAAATAGAACACGTACGCTGGACCGCTTCCCGAAATGGCGGTGACGGCGTCGATCTTCGCTTCGTCATCGAACCATACGATCTCGCCGACCGCTTCCAGTATCTTCGATGCCAGCGCCTTCGCTGCATTGTCTACGCCCCGCAGCGCCGCCAGTCCCGTCACGCCCATGCCGATGAGCGCCGGCGTATTTGGCATCGTGCGCACGATCTGCGTGTAGCCGCCGAGCCATCGCGACAGATCGGCGGCGCGAATGCCGGCTGCGATGCTGATCACCAGTTGCGTCGACAACACCGGCTGCAGCGCTGCCGCTACGTCCTTCAACACTTGCGGTTTGACGGCGAGCAGGATGGCGTCATAGCCGCCTAGTTTCGAATCGATTGACGCGCCCGTCCTGGCACCAAACTCTTTCTCGACGCGAGCACGCGCCTCCTCACCGGGATCGACGACATATAGATCCGCCACCGCAACGCCGCGCTTGATCAGACCGCCGATAAGCGCCGACGCCATGTTGCCGCCACCAATAAACGCAATTTTCATAGTGAGTTCAAGTGAAAGTCAGTGAGAGTAATCACGCGCGCCGAAGATGGCCGTGCCAATACGAACCATGGTCGCGCCTTCAAGAATAGCGGCTTCAATATCCGCCGACATCCCCATGGAAAGCGTGTCGAGTTCAAGGCCGTCCGCGCGCAACGTGTCCATGATTTCGCGCAGACGCCGATGCGGCGCGCGTTGTTCATCGAGCGTGGCGGCCGGTTCGGGAATCGCCATCAAGCCGCGCAGGTGCAACCGAGGCAGCGCCGCAATCTGATGCGCGAGCGCCAATGCGTCGTCTGGCGCGATGCCGCTTTTCGAGTCTTCGCCGCTCACGTTGATCTGCAAGCACACGTTGAGCCGCGGCGAACCGTCCGGCCGCTGTTCGTTGAGACGCTCGGCAATCTTGAGCCGATCGACCGAATGGACCCAGTCGAAATTTTCGGAGACCACTTTCGTCTTGTTCGACTGCAACGGTCCGATGAAATGCCACTCGATTTCGCTGCGCAAATCCGCCAGCCCGGCAATTTTCGCGACCGCTTCCTGCACGTAGTTTTCGCCGAACGCGCGCTGTCCGGCGTTGAAGGCGGCGCGGACGTCCTCGGCAGGAAAGGTCTTCGATACGGCAAGCAACGTGACCGAAGATGCGTCGCGCGAAGCATCCGCCGCCGCTTTGGCAATGCGCTGGCGGACTTCTTCGAGGTGACGGGCTACATGAGAGGAGGACATGGATTCGGACGCCGCATATCGAGTAAGCAGAGGTCCGATTATACGGATGCGGCGCCCCGAAACAGCCGGCGCCCGCCAGCGTTAGCCATACAGCAGATGTTCGACCAGTTGAATCCAGTGCACCACGGGGGTAGAGGTGCCGCTCTGCAAATGCGCGATACATCCGACATTCGCCGATACGATCATCTGCGGCTCGAGCTTCTCGAGCGTGTCGAGTTTCTGGTCGCGTAGTGCGTACGAGAGTTTCGGCTGCAGCACCGAGTACGTTCCGGCCGAGCCGCAGCATAGATGGCTATCGGCGGGAAGATGCACTTCTATGCCCAGCGCCGTCAGCAAGTTCTCCACGTGACCGCGAATCTGCTGGCCGTGCTGCAGCGTGCACGGCGGATGGAACGCGACGGTATGGACCGCGCGCCGCCTTGCCATCGCGGTCAGTTCGTCTTCGTATTGCGGCAGGATTTCCGACAGGTCACGCGTCAGATCGACGATCCGCGCGGCCTTTTCCGCGTAGAGCGGATCATTGCGCAGCAAGTGCGCGTATTCCTTCACAGTCGCGCCGCAACCGGACGCGTTCATCACGATCGCCTCCACGCCGTTTTCCACATACGGCCACCACGCGTCGATGTTGTTGCGCACGTCGTCCAGTGCTTCGTCGTTGTAGCCGAGATGCAGGCGGATCGCCCCGCAACAGCCCGCGTCGGGCGCCGCCAGGATCTGGATGCCCAATGCATCGAACACTCGTGCCGTCGCTATGTTCACGTTCGGCATCATGGCGGGCTGAACGCAGCCGGCGAGCATCAGCATCGTGCGCTCGTGTGTACTGGTTGGCCATTCGAGCGGCCGTTGCGCGACCGGAATCTTGGTACGCAAGGCTTTGGGCAACAGCGGCCGGAACTGCTGGCCGAGTTTCATCGCGGGCGTGAAAAGCTTGCTGTTCGGGAGGAAGTTGGCGAGCAGTTTGCGTTGCACACGCTGGCCAAACGGCCGCTCCACTTTCTCTTCCACGACCTTCCGGCCAATCTCCACCAGCCGTCCATACTGCACGCCCGATGGGCATGTGGTCTCGCAATTACGGCACGTGAGGCAGCGATCCAGATGTAGTTGCGTGCTGCGTGTAACGGGCGCGCCTTCCAGCATTTGCTTGATCAGATAGATCCGGCCACGCGGGCCGTCGAGCTCATCGCCCAGTATCTGGTACGTCGGGCACGTCGCCGTGCAGAATCCGCAATGCACGCACTTGCGCAGGATGGCCTCGGCTTCTTCGCCGTCGGCCGTGTCGCGCATGAAGTCGGCGAGGTTGGTTTGCATTGCGTGTTCTTCAGTTCAGAAGTCGGGGTAGAGGCGGCCGCGATTGAAAATGCTCGCGGGATCGAATGCGGCTTTCAGGCCACGATGAATCTTCATCAGCGGGGCGGCCAAGGGCGTGAACACGCCCGCGTTGCGGTCATACGTCGCGCTGGAGCGGAAGATGGTCGCGTGGCCGCCGGCCTGCTTGGCGCTGATGCGCACGGTTTGCGGATCGGCGTCGGTGATCCACCACCGTTGCGCGCCGCCCCATTCCATCAGTTGCGGGCCGGGGAGATGCATCGGCTCGGCAATCGATGGCAACGAGAGCCGCCACAACGCGGACTTCGGCGGTATTACCGCGAAGAACGGATCGGATTGCTCGCGCAAACCGCACCAGAAACGCTCGGCTTCCACGGCGTCGACCACTTCGCCGCCCAACGATGTCCGCGCTGCTTTCACCGCCGCTTCCGCGCCGCCCAGGCGCAATGCGAGCGTGTGATCGCGCCACGCGCTGCCGGTCAGCGGCAGCGGATGGCCGCTCCATTCGTTGAGCTTGCGTACGGCGTCGGTATCGTTCATTTCGAACTTGAGCGTGGCTTCAGCGACGGCTTTCGGCAGCACTTTCACCGATACCTCCAGGATCATCCCCAGCGTGCCGAGCGAACCCGCCAGCAGCCGCGAGACGTCGTAGCCCGCCACGTTCTTCACCACCTGGCCGCCGAAATGCAGCACATGGCCCTGGCCGTTCATCACCACGGCGCCGAGCACGAAGTCGCGCGGCGCGCCGGCCGCGGCACGCCGCGGGCCTGCGAGTCCGGCTGCAATACAGCCACCGATAGTGGCGTTTGGCCCAAAGTGCGGAGGCTCGAACGGCAGCATCTGGCCGCATTCATCCAGCCGCGCTTCGATCTCACTGAGCGGCGTTCCGGCTTTCGCCGTGATCACGAGTTCGGCCGGGTCGTACTCGATAATCCCGCGATGTGCCCGCGTATCGACTATCTCGCCTTGCAGCGTCTGCCCGTACCAGTCCTTCGTGCCGCCGCCGCGAATCCGTAGCGGGGTGTTGCTCGCCGTCGCGGCGCGTACACGCTCGGACCAGCTCGCGACAATGTCTTCCTCTGTCATGGTGTCCCGCGTTTTTATGGCTCTTGGGTCAGTGTATCGGCGTGTTCCCGCACGGCCACTCGTATAAACGTGGATACCTGTGCGGGCTTGAACGCCTGGAACCACCGCCGATGCTTCAAAGGGATATTAATGAGATGTTATAACCAGGCAGCGTTTAGAAGCGCTGCCTAAACACACAGCCTAAGCACACAGCCTAAACACGCCGCTTAAAAGCGCGGAATCTCGGGATGCGGCAGCAAGCCGCCGCGAATATGCATTTTCCCGTACTCGGCGCAACGCGCGCGCGTTGGGATGCCTTTGTCGGGATTAAGCAGGCCGGGGGGATCGAAGGCACGTTTTATCGCGTGAAACGTATCGCGTTCTTCGGGCGAAAACTGGACGCACATGGAGTTGATCTTTTCGATACCCACGCCATGCTCGCCCGTCACCGTGCC
>NZ_JAQGMM010000160.1 GCF_028292365.1 Caballeronia sp. | reverse complement strand
CCGTACGCAGCGTTTCCTGACATTGCGTCACGCCGCACGATACTGCGATCACTTCCGTCGCCACGCCCGCTTCACGCAGACGCACGGCTTCTTCCACGGCGATTTCGTCGAACGGATTCATCGACATTTTCACGTTCGCGATGTCCACTGCGCTGCCATCCGGCTTGACCCGGACTTTCACGTTGTAGTCGACCACGCGTTTGACTGGCACCAAGATTTTCATGCACACGCTCCTAAGTTACGAATACATCATCCCAAGCCCATTATAACGAGTGACTCCCGGCGCCGATTGCTAACGGCGAACCGCACAGGACCCCGAAGGCTTTGCGCAATCAGTAGACGCTTATTTTTTACAGCACGATCGTTCGATTTTACGCGTGATAACGCACGGGTGGCAATCGGGGATGTGCTCTAAACGGCACGTTGGCGATTTTTTGGGGTGTGCAGCGGGTGATAACCCCTTTTTGCTTCGGAAGCCGCGCGTAGATCAAGAAGTGAATCGACGGGACGCCTGTGCGGTCCGAGCTCAAGCGTGGGATTTCAGGTTTGCCGCAAAGCCGCTGCTCAAATATCAGCCAGCGCACGCACATGCGCGACCACGCTGCGCCCAAGCGCCGACAGGTTATAACCACCCTCGAGCGTGCTCACTATCCGGCCCTTCGCATGACGCTTCGCCACCGCGCGGATCTGCTCCGTCAGCCACGCGTAGTCGTCCTCGACGAGACCCATATTGCCGAGATCGTCCTCGCGATGTGCATCGAAACCCGCGGAGACGAAAATCATCTGCGGCTTGAATTCATCGAGTCTCGGCAGCCACATCATGTCGACGGCTTCGCGCACTGCCATGCCTTTCGTACGCGCGGGCATCGGCAAATTGACCATGTTCGATGCGTGATTGTCGGCGCCGCTGTACGGGTAGAACGGGTGCTGGAAAAAACTGCACATCAGCACGCGCGGGTCGCCCGAGAATGCGGCCTCCGTGCCGTTGCCGTGATGCACATCGAAATCGATGATAGCCACGCGCTCGAGCCCATGCACTTCAAGCGCGTGACGCGCCGCGATCGCGATGTTGTTGAAGAAGCAGAAGCCCATTGCGCGAGCCGGTTCCGCGTGATGTCCGGGCGGCCGCACGCTGCAAAATGCGTTGTCGTAAGTACCGGCGATCACGGCGTCGGTGGCGGCGACCACGGCGCCCGCAGCGCGCAACGCCGCGTGATAAGAACCCGGCGACATCATCGTGTCCGGGTCAATCTCCGCGCGGCCGACTGACGGCGCCGTCTCCTTGACGAAATCGATATGCGCCTGCGTATGAACCCGCGCCAGATCCTCTTCGCTCGCGAGCGGCGCTTCTTCACGCTCGATCAGGGTGTCGATACGGCTTGCGATCAACTGATCCTCGATCGCCTGAAGACGCGCGGGGCATTCGGGATGCCACGGCCCCATGTCGTGAAGAAGGCAATCTGGATGGGTGTAAAAGCCGGTAGCCATGATGGGTTGCGCAGCCGGGCGTGCCGTGCCGCGTGTCTCTTGTCGTTCAGATGTTTTTGTCGGTTGCGGTGCTTGGCCCTTCCGGCCGCGTACAAGCTAGCGGCTCAACGCCGCACCGCGCGGGTTCTTGTTAAGTTACCACACTGGAAATGACCCGGTTGTACGTCATCCCTTTTGCAGCGTCCGCGCCCGCCCGCGGGGCTTTCGGGATGGCGTCGAAAACGCGTCGGTTATACTGATCCGACTCTCGTATGCCCTGCGCGTTTTTCCAGCGCGCCTCGCGTTACATCGCCACAATTACGCACACTATGAACTTCAAGTTTGCTTCGACCGTCTTGCCTTTTTCGGTGCGAACCGCGCGCCTCGCCTTAGTCGCCAGCCTTGTTTGCGCATTTGGCACACTCAGTATCGGCCAGGCAGTTGCGCAATCGCAGCCTCAATCCGCACCAGCGCAGGGGCAGATGTTCGAAGAAGAAATCGTGCCGCAGCGTTACGCGAACAATCCCAATGTGGACGCATTTATTAACGACCTGGTTGCGCGTTACGACTTCGATTCCGCCGCCTTGCATGACCTGTTCAATCGCGTAAGTTATTCGGCCACGGCCGTGAAGCTGGTGCTGCCCTCGCCTACGCCCGCCACCAAGAACTGGCGCGCCTATCAGGCACGTTTTGTGGAGCCGATACGCATTGCGGCCGGCGTGAAGTTCTGGCGCGCGAACCAGGCGGCTTTGCAGCGTGCATCGGATCAGTACGGCGTACCGCCGGAAGCGATTGTCGGGATTATCGGCGTGGAAACAATCTATGGGAAGTACATGGGTAACTTCCGCGCGCTCGATGCACTGACCACGCTCACCTTTGATTATCCCGACACGCCGAACCGCGCGGAACGGCAAGCGACGTTCCGCAAGAATCTCGAAGATCTGCTGGTGTGGACACACGACCAGCAAATCGATCCGACCACCGTGCTGGGCTCGTACACGGGCGCAATCGGCATTCCGCAATTCCTGCCGAGCAGTATCGTGCAGTACGCGGTGGATTACGACGGCAACGGGCACATCGATTTGCGGACCAGCCCGGCCGATGCCATCGGCAGTGTCGCGAACTACCTGAAGCAGCATGGTTGGGAATCGGGACGGCCGGTGGTCTGGAAGATTGCCGGAGACACGGGCAGCCAAGGCATTGCGCAAGCCGCCGCGGATGGACAGCCCGAGCCGCATTGGTCGCTCGCGCAGCTCACGAAAGCCGGCATGCTGATGAGCGAACCGGGGCTCAATACCATGGCGGAAGCGGGCACGCCGGTGACAGTCGTCGACTTGCCGACACCGGGCCGCGCGACCGAATACACGCTCGGCTTGAAGAACTTCTACGTGCTTACGCGCTACAACCGCAGCTTCTTCTATGCACTCGCTGTGTATCAGCTTGGCGAAGCCGTGAAGGCGCAGATGTCGACGGGAAATGCCGGGGTTTCAGCATCGCAATGATGTAGCTACCGTTGGGCGTCTTGGCTCCCGCACTATGCAAAAAGCCCGGCTGATACCGGGCTTTTTTGTGTTTCCGCCTTTATGAGCGACCAAGCCGATGTCAGGCTGGGAACACGCCGGTCGACAGGTAGCGGTCACCGCGATCGCAAACCACGAACACGATGGTCGCATTCTCAACCTGGCGCGCTACGCGCAACGCCACTTCGCACGCGCCGCCGGAAGAAATCCCGCTAAAGATACCTTCCACCGACGCCAGCCGCCGCGCCATTGCTTCCGATGCGGCCTGGCTGACATTTTCCGTACGATCCACGCGGCTCCGATCGAAAATCTTCGGCAGGTAGGCTTCGGGCCACTTCCGGATGCCAGGGATACGCGAGCCTTCTTCCGGCTGCGCCCCAATGATCTCGATGTTCTCGTTCTGTTCCTTCAGATATTGCGACACGCCCATGATGGTGCCGGTCGTGCCCATGGCCGACACGAAATGCGTGATGCGGCCTTCCGTCTCGCGCCAGAGTTCCGGGCCGGTTGTCTCGTAGTGCGCGAGTGGATTATCCGGATTCGCGAACTGGTCGAGAATGATGCCTTTGCCGTCGCGCTGCATTTGCTCGGCGAGATCGCGGGCGTATTCCATGCCGCCGGTGACCGGCGTGAGTACGATTTCCGCGCCGTAGGCCGCCATGCTTTGGCGACGTTCGACCGAGAGGTCCTCCGGCATCAACAGCACCATCTTGTAGCCACGAATGGCGGCGGCCATGGCCAGCGCGATGCCAGTATTGCCGCTTGTCGATTCGATCAGCGTGTCGCCAGGCTTGATGCGGCCGCGCTCTTCCGCCTTCTTGATCATCGAAAGTGCCGGACGGTCCTTCACGGAACCCGCCGGGTTGTTGCCCTCGAGCTTGCCGAGGATCACGTTGTTGCGGCTGCGGATTTCATCGTCCGGAATGCGGACCAGTTGCACCAGCGGCGTATTGCCAATGGTGTCTTCAATAGTCTTGTAAGCCATAGTGGTCGTGGGGTTGCTGCGGTCGATAAGCTACTGATTGTAGCCCAGCGGGTTTCTGGGTGCCGAGCGGCCCTATTGGACGGAGGGGATGATGTGCCAGCACTTTGGAAAGCTGCGGACTGCGGGCTGCCAGCGAACGAAGGCGCATCGAGTCGACCGGCGCGCCGACCGATGCGCCATATCGCTTTACTTTTTGACGACGACCGCGCCGGCAGCCGGCTTGGCACCGGCACCTGCCACCGCCGCGGGCGTTCCGCCCGGTCCAATGGTCAGCCCTTCAGCCTGCAAGCGCTCGACCGTCTTGCCGCCCATGCCCTTGACGCGTTTGCTCAGCTCGGCCGCATCTTTAAACGGACCATGTGCTTCGCGTTCATCGAGGATGGCTTTCGCCTTGGCCGGCCCAATGCCCTTGATGCCGCGTAATGCATCGGAATTGGCGTTGTTGATATCCACGGCGGCGAACGCCGAACCGATTGATACAGCCAGCGTGAACGCCGCGAGAAGTTTCTTGATCATGTGAGTCTCCCTTGAAAACCGGTCCGCGATGATCGCTGACCGGGAGACCCAGTGTATGAAGATAGCGAATGCTTTTATAGCTGACCGAATAGCCAACGCACGTACCGGTCGACACCTTCCTGAACTGTCAGGAAAGGTGCGTCATACCCGGCCTCACGCAGCTTCGACTGATCAGCCTGCGTGAAACACTGGTACTTGCCGCGCAATGCATCAGGGAACGGAATGTACTCAATCAAGCCACGCTGCACTAACTCCGCCAGCGACAACGGCGCTTCGCCGTCAATTGCCCGCAGCGAGTTCACCACCGTCGACGCAATGTCGTTGAATGGCTGGGCGCGCCCCGTACCAAGGTTGAAAATACCCGACGTCTCCGGATGATCGAAGAAGTGCAGATTGACTTTCGTCACGTCTTCCACCGACACGAAATCGCGCGTCTGCTCGCCCGCGCCATATCCGTTGTATTCGCCAAACAGCTTGACCTTGCCCTCGGCGCGGAACTGGTTGAAGTTGTGGAACGCGACAGACGCCATGCGTCCCTTGTGATTCTCGCGCTGTCCGTACACGTTGAAATAGCGAAAACCAGCAATCTGAGTGCGTGCTTTCGGCAGGATCTGGCGCACGATCTGATCGAAGAGAAATTTCGAATAACCGTACACGTTCAACGGCTTCTCGACGTCCCGGCGCTCGACAAATTCACTCGATCCGCCATACACCGCCGCCGACGACGCATACAGGAACTGCACGCCCTGCTCCAGGCACGTATCTAGCACCTCGCGGCTATAGCGGAAGTTGTTTTCCATCATATAGCGGCCGTCGGTTTCCATTGTGTCGGAACACGCGCCTTCATGGAAAACAGCCCTGACCTTGCCGAAATCGCCGCGTTTAAAGCGCGTGACGAATTCCGTCTTGTCGAGAAAATCGTCGATCTCGCAATCGACCAGGTTCTTGAATTTGTCGGCGCGCGTGAGGTTGTCGACCGCGATGACACGTTGCTCGCCACGCTCGTTGAGCGCCTTCACGATGTTGCTGCCGATAAACCCGGCCGCGCCGGTAACGATGATTGTCATGGTGGTATTAGCCGAGAGGTCAGCCGAAAATCAGGCGAAAAGTTCGTTGTAGTCGACGGTCGCCGTACCCAGTTTCCCGACGACGATTCCCGCTGCACGGTTGGCGTAAGCGATGCAGTCCACCAGCGGCACACCCGCGCCCAGCATGGTTGCAACGGTTGCAATGACCGTGTCGCCGGCACCCGAAACATCATACACTTCGCGCGCATCGGCCTGCGTATGGACCACTTGGCCGGCGGTGAAGAGCGTCATGCCTTCCTCCGATCGCGTGAGCAGCAACGCGCTGATATCGAGCGACTCGCGCAGCGCCGTGACACGTACGAGCAAATCTTCTTCCGAGCTCCAGCGCCCGACCACTTCACGCAATTCCGCACGGTTCGGCGTGATTAGCGTGGCGCCACGATACCGGTCCCAGTCGTCACCCTTCGGGTCGACCAGCACGGGTTTGCCGGCCCGCTTCGCGTCCGCGATCATTTGCGTCACGTGCGTCAGGCCGCCCTTCGCGTAATCCGACATCAGGATCACATCGTGTTGCGGCAAGAGCGACTCGAAGCGGGCAAGACATGCGCTCAGGACTTCGTGCGTTGGTGAATTCTCGAAGTCGACTCGAAGCAATTGTTGCTGCCGCGACAGCACGCGTAGCTTGATGGTGGTGAGCAACTCGGGATCGCGCTCAAGGAAAGCCGTCACCCGGCTCTCGCCGAGCAACGTCACAATGCGTTCGCCCGGCTCATCATGCCCAACCACGCACAGCAAGCCCGCCTGTGCGCCCAGCGCGGCCGCGTTGCGCGCCACGTTCGCCGCGCCGCCGAGCCGGTCTTCCTGGCGCTGTACATGCACAACCGGCACGGGCGCTTCCGGAGAAATGCGGTTCACATCGCCGAACCAGTAACGGTCGAGCATCACGTCGCCGACCACCAGCACACGCGCCGCCGCAATGCGTGCACGTGGAACCGGTGGAACGGGAGCGTGTGCAGCGACCGCAGGCACCGCTGCGTCAAGTGACAGGGAGTTCGACATGGGGACGTCCTATTGCAAAATAGTCGATGCCGAGTTCCGCCATCGCTTCGGGTTCGTACAGGTTGCGGCCATCGAAAATGACCGGCATCTTGAGCTCGCTCTTCAGATGCGCGAAGTCCGGGCTCTTGAATTCCTTCCACTCGGTCACGATCACAAGAGCGTCCGCGCCGGGCAACGCGTCCTTTTGTGAATCGACGAAATGCAGGCGTTCGAGCTGTTGCGGTTTATCGGCGAGATCGAGCGCGAAAACTCGACGGCTTTCCGCCACGGCCACGGGGTCGTAAGCACGAACCGTCGCACCGCGCTCGAGCAGCGCGCCAATCAGCCGGCGGCTCGACGCCTCGCGCATGTCGTCGGTATTCGGCTTGAACGCGAGGCCCCATACGGCAAACGTGCGGCCGCGCAAGTCTTCGCCCATGCGCTTCGTGATCTTGCTGACAAGCACTTCCTTCTGCAGATCGTTCACTTCTTCCACGGCTTCGAGGATCCGCAACCGATGTCCGTTTTCACGCGCCGTCTGCGCCAGCGCCTGCACGTCCTTCGGGAAACACGAACCACCGTAGCCGCAACCGGCATACAGGAAGTGATACCCGATACGCGGGTCCGAACCAATGCCGCGACGCACCGCTTCAATATCCGCGCCCACGGCATCGGCGAGATTCGACAAGTCGTTCATGAACGAAATGCGCGTGGCGAGCATGGCATTCGCCGCGTACTTCGTGAACTCGGCCGAACGCACGTCCATATAGAGCGTGCGTTCGTGATTACGGTTGAACGGCGCGTAGAGGCCCTTGATCTTCTCGCGGGCGATCTGGCCAGCTTCGTCGTCATCAACGCCGAGCACAATGCGGTCGGGGCGCATGAAGTCGTCGACAGCCGCGCCTTCCTTCAGGAACTCCGGATTCGATAGAACCGAAAAGCCGTTCTTGCCCTTGGGCTCGATCCCGCGTGCCTTCAGTTCCTGCTCGACTACGTTGCGCACGTGCTGGGCTGTGCCGACCGGAACCGTCGATTTATCGACGATCACCTTGAAGCCGTTTGCATAACGCCCGATGTTGCGCGCAGCCTCGAGCACATACTGCAAGTCGGCGGAACCGTCCTCGTCCGGCGGCGTTCCCACCGCGATGAACTGGATCTCGCCGTGCTCGACGCTTTCCTGAATATTCGTGGAAAAACGGATGCGGCCGGCAGCACGCGTCCGTTTCAGGATCTCGTGCAAGCCCGGTTCGTGGATCGGCACACCGCCGTTATTGAGGATGTCGATCTTGCGCGCATCGACGTCCAGGCATAGCACGTCGTTGCCAATTTCAGCGAGGCACGCGCCGGTCACTAGTCCGACGTAGCCCGTCCCAATGATGGATATTTTCATAAGCGTTCCGGAGAAACCGGTGATGGTCGTTGGATCAGGCCAAAACGGCCGCGGAGTCCGATCGTGTCAAACGTTGCGTGTCCTGTGCATCCCGCGTGAGCCAGGCCGCAAGGGCCAGGCTACGCAGGTCGCGCGTCAATCCGTGGTCACGCGAGCCGCCTTCAGACGGATGCGGTGATCGGCTCGACGCGGCGTGGCGCATAGGTTTCCCAGCCGCTGCAGCCGGGACATTGCCAGTAAAAGAGACGCGCACGGAAACCGCAATTCTGGCATGTGTAGCGCGGCAGGTTCTTGGTCCGCTGCTTGACGAGCGTGCGCATCAGTTCGAGTTCGCTGCGACGCGGTTCCTCGGCCGTGGCCACTTGCGCTTCCAGCAGCCGAGTCATGCCGGCGACATTCGGCGATGTCTGCATCTGATGCCGCGCAAGCGCGTGGGCTGCGTCCATTCCGCGCAATTGCGAGACGTGCTTGAACGCCACGTCGAGAAGATCATTCGACGGATAGCGATTCACGTAATCAACCAGCAAATCCACGCCCTCAGCCGTACGGCCGAGTTGTTCGTAAGCCTGCACCAGTTTTTCGGCCACCAGCGGCAGATACGCCGCATTCTGCTCTTCCACGCGACGCCAGCACACGATAGCCGACTCCAGATCGCCACCGGCGGCATCCACGTCGCCAACCAGAATGGTCGCCCGCACGTTGTCGGGATTCGCCGCGAGCGCGAGTTTCAGTTCAGCACGGGCGTCTGCCGGGTTCTTGCGCTGCAGCGCTTCTTGCGCGAGTTCGCAATGGAACTGGGCGACTTCCTTTTCAAGCGTCGCCGCGCCCATTTCCTGGATTCGGCCGGCGGTTGCAATCGACTTGTTCCAGTCTTTCTCGATCTCGTAGATAGTCAGCAACGCCCGTTGCGCACCCAACGCATATTCGCCGGCTTCGAGCGACCGGAACGTTTCCTCGGCGCGATCCAGCAGACCCGCCTTCAGGAAATCCTGGCCGAGTTCGAACAACGCGTGATCGCGTTCGGCGACTGGCAAATCAGCGCGGCCAAGCAGGTTCTGATGCACGCGAATGGCCCGGTCCGTCTCACCGCGGCGGCGAAACAGGTTACCGAGCGCAAAGTGCAATTCGATGGTTTCGGGGTCGAGCTTTGCAACTTCGATAAAGGCGTCGATGGCCTTGTCGTGTTGCTCGTTCAGCAGGAAATTGAGGCCGCGAAAATACGAGCGCGGCAGATTCGCGTTTTCGGACAGCAGCGTTTTCAGGTCATAGCGCGATGCCATCCAGCCGAGAGCGAACGCGACCGGAATGACAAGCAGCCACCAGAAGTCTAGATCCATGCGAATTCTTGGAAAGGGTTAAGGGTCAGCACGGAGTGCCGGAAGCGGGCACTTGACCGCACTGACACGAGGCCAATCACTGCGCGACCCGTCAGATCAGCGGCGGCATAGGCGGATCCATCGGGACGACAGGAGCATCGCGTGCTGTGCGCAGTTCGCGCTTGAGCCGGGCATTTTCCATCCGCAGACGAAACAACGAAGGCAGCGACGAGAGCAGTCCAGCCACCAAGCCAACCACAAAAAACGCCAGGCCAATCAGGATCAGCGGTGCCTGCCAAGAGTAACCAGCGAGAAAATTGAGCGTCGCACTTTGCGTATTGGCCAACGCCAACACGAGCAGGAGCACGAAAACCAGTACACGGATCAGCCAGACAAAAAATTTCATAAGGGTCTCTTTGACGGCAATTGCGGAACGACGCAGGAGGCAACGCGGGCGGTGGGTACAACACCGATATCCACTAGGGACGCAAAGCGCGGGCCACGCTGCACTGGGTCGTTGGCGTTCGGTATTGTAATTGAAGCCTATGAGGCAATGCGCAACGGCTTGGACGATAGGCCGATCCGGAGGACGTTTGCGGCAGTTTACCGCTCCACGTTAACGCGAAAGATAGCAGTGGCGAACGATCGTGCAGAACGAAAGCGCCATTGGCGGACATCCGGCGGAGACATAAAAAAAGCACCCTTGCGGGTGCTTTTTTCGGTCATTTGCCTCTGGCAGACAACGGCTTGATGCGGCTTGAACTCGGACGCCGGTCAAACATCGTCGTCTTCGTCACTATCCGCTTCATTCGACTGTTTCAGCGGCTCGCCCGAGCGGCCGTCTACCCGTTCGCGCAACTCCTTGCCAGGTTTGAAGTGCGGTACGAATTTCTCCGGTACCTGCACCTTCTCCCCTGACTTGGGATTGCGTCCAACGCGCGATGGACGACGATTGAGGCCAAAACTGCCGAAGCCGCGGATTTCGATGCGATGGCCGTTGGCCAAAGCGTCCGACATCGCATCGAGCATCGTCTTCACCGCGAAATCCGCATCTTTAAGAACAAGTTGCGGAAATCGCAGCGCCAGTTGGGCGACCAATTCCGATTTGGTCATGCTGCAGCAATACCTGCGGCTTAGCCGTTCTGGCCGTCGAGCTTGGCTTTCAACAGCGCGCCAAGGTTCGTCGTGCCGGTTGCAGCCGTGCTCGAGTCAGCCGAAGCCAGACCACGGATAGCTTCCTGTTGCTCAGCCGAATCCTTGGCCTTGATCGACAGGTTGATGCCACGCGACTTGCGATCGATGTTGATGATCATCGCGTTGACCTTGTCGCCTTCCTTCAGCACGTTGCGAGCATCTTCCACGCGGTCCTGAGCGATTTCCGACGCGCGGAGATAACCTTCCACGTCTGCCGTCAACGTCACGACTGCACCCTTCGCGTCCACCGACTTGACCACGCCGTCAACCGTCGCGCCCTTGTCGTTCATTGCCACGAAGTTGCTGAACGGATCGCCTTCGAGTTGCTTGATACCCAGCGAAATGCGTTCCTTCTCGACATCGATGCCCAGAACGATAGCCTGAACTTCGTCGCCCTTCTTGTACTTGCGAACCGCTTCTTCGCCCGTTTCGCTCCACGACAGGTCCGAGAGGTGAACCAGACCGTCGATGCCGCCCGGCAAACCGATGAACACGCCGAAGTCGGTAATCGACTTGATCGCGCCTTCCAGCTTGTCGCCCTTCTTGAAGTTGCGGCTGAAGTCGTCCCACGGGTTCGGCTTGCACTGCTTCATGCCGAGGCTGATACGGCGGCGGTCTTCGTCGATTTCGAGAACCATGACTTCGACTTCGTCGCCGAGTTGCACAACCTTCGACGGTGCAACGTTCTTGTTCGTCCAGTCCATTTCCGACACGTGAACCAGGCCTTCGATGCCCGATTCCACTTCGACGAATGCGCCGTAGTCCGTGATGTTCGTCACCTTACCGAACAGGCGCGTGCCCGACGGATAACGGCGGGAAATGCCTTCCCACGGGTCGTCGCCGAGTTGCTTGATCCCCAGCGAAACGCGGTTCTTTTCTTGGTCGAACTTGAGGATCTTTGCGGTCACTTCCTGGCCAACCGACAGCACTTCGCTCGGGTGACGCACACGACGCCATGCGATGTCCGTGATGTGCAGCAAGCCGTCGATACCGCCGAGGTCCACGAATGCGCCGTAGTCCGTGATGTTCTTGACCACGCCTTCCACGATCGCGCCTTCCTTCAGCGTTTCGAGCAGCTTTGCGCGCTCTTCGCCTTGGGTCGCTTCGATCACGGCACGGCGCGACAACACAACGTTGTTACGCTTGCGGTCGAGCTTGATGACGCGGAATTCGAGCGTCTTGCCTTCGTACGGGGTCGTGTCCTTGACCGGACGCGTGTCAACCAGCGAACCCGGCAAGAACGCGCGGATGCCGTTGACCATGACGGTCATGCCGCCCTTGACCTTGCCCGTGATCGTGCCGGTCACGAGTTCGTTGTTGTCGAGCGCTTTTTCCAGCGACAGCCACGAAGCCAGACGCTTCGCCTTGTCACGCGACAGGATGGTGTCGCCATAACCGTTTTCCAGGGCGTCGATAGCCACGGAAACAAAGTCGCCCGCCTGCACTTCTACCTCGCCCGCGTCGTTCAGGAATTCTTCGAGCGGAATGTAGGCTTCGGACTTGAGACCCGCGTTGACGACCACGAAATTGTGGTCGACGCGCACGACTTCGGCGGAAATAACTTCACCCGCACGCATGTCCTGCTTGGTCAACGACTCTTCGAACAGAGCCGCAAAAGATTCGGTAATCGGGGTAGATGTTTGCAGGTCGGACATAAAAATCTATAGTTGCGCAGCTGCTTCGCGATGCCTGCCCAAACTGTTCGGGCTGATGGCAAAAAAGGCGAACGCCACACGGGGTTGAGGGGTTAAAACACGCTCCATGTTTCTCATGGAGCTCCAAAGCAAAGCCGCCAAATGGTGGCCTTTTTCCAACAATTGCAACGAACTACGTGTGAACTGCCTTAAGCCGACTGAAACCAACCAATGATCTGATTGACCGCCTGGTCAATGGATAACCCGGAGGTGTCCAGCGTCTTCGCGTCCAATGCAGGCTTGAGCGGCGCGGCCACACGGTTACTGTCTCGTGCGTCCCGCTCGCGCAAATCTCGTAGCAAGTCTTCCATATTAGCAGAAAAGCCTTTTTGTATCAATTGCTTATGCCGCCGGGCAGCCCGCGCTTCAACGCTCGCGGTGAGAAACACCTTGAGCGTTGCATCGGGGAAAATAACGGTGCCCATGTCGCGGCCGTCGGCAACCAGCCCCGGAGGCTTGCGGAACGCCCGCTGGCGCGCAATCAGCGCCGTCCTAACCTGGCCGTGAACGGCAATCGCTGATGCACGGTTGCCAATTTCCTCGGCACGAATTTCCGTCGATACATCCACGCCGTCGAGCTGCGCCAGGCCTTCCCGGAACGTGATGTGGAGATCTGCAACGAGTTCGGCGAGCGCGTCGCCATTCTCGGGCTCGATGTTGTAGCGCGCGCTTGCGAGTGCGGTGAGCCGGTACAGCGCGCCGCTATCGAGTAAATGGAAGCCGAGCGTGGCGGCGACCGACGCGGCGACAGTGCCTTTGCCCGAAGCCGTCGGGCCGTCAATGGTGATAACAGGAGTCTGGTGAAACGGACGGGTGGGTTTCATCGGAGACGTCCGGATCGGCGGGAAATTACGCGCGGGGTCGGAGCTTTCATCGCTGTGATTGGTTTAGTCATGGTCATCAGGCCTTCGCGAGCTTGGCGAACTGCTCGAAATAATCCGGGAAGGTCTTGCCGACGCATTTCGGGTCGTTGATACGCACTGGCACGCCGCCGAGGCTCACCAGCGAAAAACACATGGCCATGCGGTGGTCGTCGTAGGTATCGATGGCGGCATTCGGCGTCAATGCGGCCGGCGGCGTCACCACGAGGTAATCCGCGCCCT
>NZ_JAQGMM010000111.1 GCF_028292365.1 Caballeronia sp. | reverse complement strand
CTTGCGCGCGCCGCCTTCGAGCAGGCTCACGACAAAGCGCGCGCCTACACCGCGATTGGCGCCTGACACGAAGGCGACGGAATCTTCAATCTGCATCGCATGCTCCTTGGTGGATAGAGCTTGAATCCAGGACTTGAATCGAGCGCCCGAATCACTTACGCTTGTATTCGACTGGCAGGATATAGCCGCTATCGAAAGTCTTCACATCGATATTCGAACGGTAGGCAATCGTGGTCACGGCCTGCAGCAAGGGCACGACCCACGATTTCTCCGATGCTTCCTGACCCAGCGCGCGATACCCCGCCATGCGCTTGTCTTCATCGACTTCGGTCATCAGCGCTTCGACGCGCGGCGCCAGCGAGTCATCTTTCCACGCAGAAAACCGCAGGCGCGGATCAAGAATACGGCCCGTGTAGTTCTCGGGGTCACCGGTCGAATTGGCCCAGCTATAAAGCAGCACACCGCTCATCTTGGTCGCCTGGATCTCGCTGATGACCTTCGCCATGGTGGTCTGCGTAAGGTCGGCCTGGATGCCCACGCGCTGCCACATGCCGGCAATGGCGCGCGCCATGTCGTAGTCGCTCGGGAACGTGCCGTTAGTCGTGAGGAACGGCACCTTCACTGGTTTGTTCGGCCCGTACCCCGACTTCGCGAGCGCCGCGATCGCGCGTTGCGGATCAAAGCCGATCTTGAAACCGGGCACGTCCGCTGGCGCCCCCGGCGTGGCCGTGACCGACAACGGCACCGCTTCGCCGCCATAGAACGCTTTGGACAGCGCGGCGGTGTCAATCGCGTAATGCATGGCGGCGCGCACGTTTTCGTCGTCGAACGGCTTGACGTAGTTCGGCATGCGCAGCATGTAGATCTCGCTGTACGGATAGATCCTCGTCGTGATGCCCGGCGTCTTCGCCAGGCGCTGCGCCTCGCGCAACGGAATCTGCACGGCCACGCCCGCGCGGCCTGATTCGACTGCGGCTACCCGCGCGGAAGGTTCCGTCGTGATCTGGAACGTGACGTTCTTGATGGCCGGAGCGCCGCCCCAGTATTTATCGAAGCCTTCGAGCACGATGCGCGAACCGCGCTGGTAGTCGACCACCTTGTAGGGTCCCGCGCCTATGGGCTTCGCCTGGAAACCGTCGTTGCCGACCTTCTCCATATACGCCTTCGGCAAGATATAACCCGCCAGGAACGCGAGATAGATGGGTGCGGCCGGCGTCGGTTTGGCGTAGACCAGCACGGCACGCGTGGGCGAAATGATCTCGACGTCCTTCAGCGTCTGGAACATGCCGCCAACAGCGAGCTTCTTGTCGGCGGACGGACGATCGTGAAGGCTGTATTTCAGGTCGGCGGTCGTGAGCTTCGAGCCGTCATGGAACAGGATGTCGTCGCGCAGGGTCACTTCAAGCCGCTGGTCGGTCTTGTCCTGCCACTTCCATGCCGTGATCTGACGCGCTTCCAGTTTCAGCTTGGGCGAGTAGCGCAACGGGGAATCGAAGACGGTCTCGTAGATGGATTGCGCCTGCGGCACCGTGATTGCTGACGGGTCCCAGGTCGGCACGTCGGAGATGTACGCAATGTTCAATACCTCATCGCTTGCCGCGCCCTGCGCACGCGCGAAGTCCCACGGCAGTATCAGCCCGGCCCCCGCGGCCAGCGAGCCCAACAACCATTGCCTGCGCTTCGCGTCGATCTCGAAACTGTCCATCGAACCTCCTGTGTCCCGGCATGCGCCGGATAAAGATGCACGAAAGCGTGCCGCGACCTGACCGACTTGACTCGCAGCACGCGCGAAGATGAATTATTAACGGTCAGAAACGATGACGCAGCCCTAATCGCACTTCAATCTGGTTGGGTGTGCTCGATCGCTGCAAAACCGGCGCGAGATCCGCGTATTGAGCGTCGCCCGCGGCGTGCATGTAAGTGGCCTGCAAGTAGGTGTCGGTGCGCTTCGACAGGAAGTAATCCACGATCGCATCCACATTGTGATACTTCGGCTTTTGCGACGTTGCCGAGACTTGACCTTGCGTATAGCTGTATCCGGTACCGAGCTGCAGCGACGGCGTCACGAAGTAGCTCGCCACGACTTCAAAAATGTTAAACGATACATGGCCGCTAATGTTGGCGCCGACCGCCGGGTCCAGTCCGAGGAATTTGGTGTTCGTATAGTCGGCACTAATTTTTGCGTTACCGAACGAGTATTGCCCGCTGATACCGAACGACTGGTACTTGGACGCAGCAAGCCCGTAGTTGCCATCGACCGCGTTGGTCGCCGTCCACACGCCTTCAGGCACGGCTTCCGCCGGGTGATCGATCGATGTATACGCCGCTGCCAGTGCAACCGGACCGCCCGCGTATTTCACGCCGAACGACTTGACTGCGTCGCGATTGGTCGCGCCGGCGACGTTCCCGAATCCGTACAACGCCGAGGCCTGGATGCCACCGATGATCGGCGAGGTGTATCGGACAGCATTGTTGATACGGAAGTCGATGCCGGTGTTGTCGAGATCGCCCGGATGCGGGAACAGGATGCCCCAGTTGCCGTTCGCGGTGTACAGGCCCACGTAGTCGCCCATCATTTCGTTTTGACGGCCGAGCGTGACCGTCCCCAACTTCGTGCTCGCCAAACCAACGTAAGCGCCGCGGCCGAATTCGCGGCCTTGCTGCCCCAGCTTGCCCGAGTTGATGTCGAAACCATTCTCGAGCCGGAAGATCGCCGACAACCCTCCCCCCAGATCTTCCGCACCCTGAAGCCCCCAGCGGCTGCCCTGTGAAATGCCGCTTTGCATCTGATAGGCCTTCGCGCCAAGCTGATTGTTCGAGAACGTCAGGCCTTCGTCGATGATCCCGTACAGCGTCACACTGCTTTGAGCGCACACAGAGCCACTCGCGCACAACACGGCGAGCGATGCAGCAATAAGAGGAGTTTTCACTTGGGTTCCGTTAAAGATCGTGGGTGGATGACGAGATTTCTTGATGTCGTGATTCGTTTGCTCGGGACGTCAGACTTCAGACTTCGGGGTAGAACTCGCCGCGCCACGCTGATCCCTGGGACGGCAGCTTCGATGACTCGTGAATGTTTATGGCGGTATTAACATTCTGAATTCAGATTATTTCAGCAAAAATTGAACGTCAAGAACTTGCCAAAATTGTTTTTCGCGGGAAAGTGAGGGAAGGACTGAGATGCTCAGTCAATGGATCAAGGTTGTTGGCGCGTCCTGGCATGATCCGCATAAAACGGAACATGATAGATGTGACATTCGCTAGCCGTCGAGTAGCGTGATCGCGGCATGGATTCAATGAAAGTGCCGCCATAAAGCTATTTTTTGCACCTAAACAGCGCTTGTGTGGATCAGGTGTTTGGCTACCCTGAATGAGACGGCCAGCCTGGAGCCGTCGAATGAAGCCGAAGAACATCGCTGCACCGCGGCGAACTTTTCTTGTCACGACCATGCCCCACCACGACCGTTTTTCGCACTAGCACAACGCATTACACGTGGTCCTTGACAGGGGATTTTTCTGAATTCAGTATTCTTCAATAACCGCGCTCGATAACCGCCCTCGATCTCAAGGAGCATGTCTTGACCGAACTCACCGCGAATCCAATGCGGCTCGCTCACGCGTTCAAGCTCGGCGTCTTTGCAGCCAACGCGGATCGTGGCCTCTCGTTCACGACCGTGCCCGAGCAATGGCGCGCGACATGGGACGACGTGCAGCGCGCTGCCGTCGTGGCCGATGAAGGCGGTATGGACTTCTTCCTGCCCATCGCGCGATGGCGCGGCTTTAGCGGCACCACGCATGTTCGCGAGTGGTCGTTCGAGACCTTCACGTTTGCCGCGGCACTGGCCGCAGTGACGCGTCGCATTGCGTTGTTTTCGACGGTTCACGTGCCGCTCGTGCATCCGCTGTATGCGGCGAAAGCGCTGGCGACCATTGACCATGTCAGTCATGGCCGCGTGGGGCTGAACATTGTGTGCGGATGGAACCCCGACGAGTTCGACATGTTCGGCGTGAAGCTGAACCCGGAGGCTTATAAACAGGCAGCGGAATGGTCCGAGATCCTGATGAAGCTCTACACGTCGGCCGAGCCCTTCGATTTCGAGGGCGAGTTCTATCATTTGAAAGGCGCTATTTCACGGCCCGTGCCGCTGCAGACGCCTCGTCCGGTCACGATGAACGCCGCGTTTGGTGCACCGGGGCGCGACTTCGCGGCAAGGTATTGCGACTATCTGTTCACCACGTTTTCGGAACTCGACGCGGGCCGCGAGCATGTCGCGGATATTCGTGGCCGGGGGCAAGCGGCGGGACGCGACATTGGCGTGTACACGGTGGCGCACGTGGTGTGTCGCGCGACCAGCCAGGAGGCGCAGGATTACTACCATCGCTATTCGGTGGAACATACCGACGAAGCCGCGCTCGACTATCACATGAAGCAGAAGAAGGGCTTCAGCAACAGTCACGACGACCGTGCGTTCACCGAGTATCGACAGCGTTTTGCAGCCGGAACCGGGAGCTTTCCGCTGGTGGGCACACCGGTGCATATAGTCGATCAACTCATCAAGATTCATGAAAGCGGGTTCGCCGGTGCAGCCCTTACGTTTGTGAATTACGCCGATGAACTGCCCTTTTTCTGCGAGCAAGTCATGCCGTTGATGCGTGAAGCAGGTTTGCGCAACGACACCGACTGATCCTCTCGTTGTATGCAGCTTTTTGATGATCGGGCGTTATCCGTTACCCGCTCGTTCGGGAAACGCTCGTCCGAACGCGTTACATCACTCTCGCTTTATCACCCTCGCCTTATGACATCGACACTGACATCGACATCGACATCGCCTTATCTCGCGTTCAAGCAAACCGCACTGCAGCATCCGGATAACGACTTTCTGCACATTCCCGCCTCCGCTCGCAAGCACTACGCAACGCCCGGACCGCTCACGTTGAAATACGGCGAAACGCTGACGTGGATCGATGAACAGGTCGAGCGCTATCGCGATGCGGGTTATCGCGCGGGGATGCGCGTGGCGCTTTTGCTCGAGAACCGGCCGGAGTTCTTCGTTCATTTCTTCGCGCTCAATGCACTTGGCATCAGCGTGGTTCCGCTCAATGCCGACTCGCGCCCGCACGAAATAGCATACGTGGCGGAACACAGCGAGATTGTGCTGGCGATTGGAATCGATGCAACGCGGCCGCTCCTGCACGCCGCACTCCAGGACACAGTGCCCGTTGCAGATGCGAACGCGTCCGCACTGCCCTTGATTGAAAGCACTGGCCACAGGATGACGGCGCCTTCCCTGGACGATGAATGCGCCATTCTTTACACGTCCGGGACCACGGGCAAGCCCAAAGGCTGCATTCTCGACAACCGCTATTTCTTGTCGATTGCTGAGATCTACATCACGGAGGGCGGCTTGTGCGAAGTCCGTCCGGGCGTAGAACGACTGATCACACCGCTGCCGTTATTCCACATGAATGCGCTCGCCTGCTCCACCATGGCCATGGTGTTGTCCGCCGGCTGTGTGATTCAGCTCGACCGGTTTCATCCGCGAAGCTGGTGGGCGGATGTCGCGCAAAGCGGCGCAACGATCGTCCACTATCTCGGCGTCATGCCTGCTATTTTGCTGGGCATGGAAACCGATCAATCCATCACGCATTCGGTGCGATTCGGGTACGGCGCGAACGTTGATCCGAAACATCAGCAAGTGTTCGAACAACGCTTCGGCTTTCCGCTCATTGAAGGCTGGGCGATGACCGAGACCGGTGGCGCCGTGGTGGTTGCATCGAGCCGCGAACCGCGTCACGCAGGCGCGCGATGTTTCGGCCGGCCACGCTCCGGCATGGAAGTGAAGCTTGTTGATGCCGAGTACAACGAGGTCGCGACCGGCGTGCCGGGTCACATGCTGGTGCGCCGGGAGGGATCTCGCCCGCGTCTTGGCTTTTTCCGTGGCTATCTGAAAGACGACGCGGCAACGCAAGCCGCATGGCAGCACGACTGGTTTCATACCGGCGACATCGTGCGTCGCGGCGACGACGGCAGTCTTCATTTCGTCGACAGGCAGAAGAACATCATCCGTCGATCGGGGGAAAATATTGCGGCGCTGGAGGTGGAAGCGTGCCTGCTCGATCATCCCGATGTGCGTCAGACTGCCGTGATTGCCGCGCCCGATTCTCTGCGCGACGAGGAAGTGATGGCCTGCGTGATTGTGTCGCCGGAAACGGTACGCGATGAAACGACCGCACGCGCGGTGCAGGCGTGGTGCCTGGAGCGGCTCGCGTATTACAAGGCGCCGGGTTACGTCGCGTTCGTCGATGCGTTACCGGTGACATCGACGAATAAAGTGCAGAAAACCCAGCTTGCCGCGTTCGGTGCAGACCCGTTGAACGCACCGGAATGCTTTGACTTGCGGGCGTTCAAGAAGCGTGTAGGTTAGTCGCTGGATGCCGTCATGGCGTCGTCGCTTTCGAGACGAAGCGAGACGACGGTGCCCGGTTCGAGCAAGCGTTCAAGTCGTGCAATGACACGCGGCCCGGCTTGAGTCAGCACCGTCGCAATGTATGCGACTTCCCCGCCCGCCTTCCCCGCCCGATGATGCAACGTGGTGACGTCTTCAACGCTACCTTGGGTAGCGTCCACCTCAAGGAATTCATCGCTTCCACATGATGGGCACAGCAAGCGCCGGGGAAAGTCGACCTGAGCGCACGCAACGCAAGCGAAAACGTTCATTGCGCGGCTCCCCGTTCGAGCACCACGGCATTCGCACACATGCCGTACCGATACTGCACCATGCCGTAACCGCTCACCGCCGCGAAACGCGCGTCGTCCACCTGGCGCGCACCGGCCTCATGACGCAACTGGGTAATCGCTTCGACAAGTCCATGCATACCCGCCGCCGCACCCGCCTGTCCCGCCGACAATTGCCCGCCCGACGTATTTACAGGCAAAAGGCGTGGCGCAATGCGTTCGTGGATTAACGCGTGCAAGCTCGGCTGATCATCGGCGAACCCGAGGTCGTTGAGCTGCGCGAGGATCATCGACGGATAATCGTCATAGACGGAGACGAGATTCATATCGGCGGGCTGGAGGTTCGCGTCGCGCCAGAGCGAATCGCGGATGCCCGCAAGACCTGTGACCAGCCCGTCGCCATGTTGATGATCGACGTTATATGCTGCACGCAGCGCGCGAATGCGAACCGAAGAACGCTCAGCACAACGATGAGTCGACGAGGTCAGCACTATTGCATTGGCCCCGGATACCACCGGCACGCAGTCGAAGCGACATAGCGGTTCTGCCACGAGCGGCGCGGCAAGATAAGTGTCGAGCGTCAAGGGCTCACGGTAGACGGCCAGCGGATTCATCGACGCCCACTCGCGTTGCGCCATGCACAGCGCGGCGTAATCTTCGCGCGTCAATTGCGAGGCGCGCATCTGGCGTTGCGTGAGCATGGCGAACAGGGGGTTCGGTCCGCCCGTGTTCAACGGCCGAAGATACGTTCGCGTGGTCACGTTGTAATTCTCGACGAGCGATGTGAAGTCCGCTGCCTCGAAATGGTCCCCGCTGACCAGGACGATCACGCTCGCGTCACCGGCTTGAATGGCACGCGCGGCATGCTGCAACAGATTGATTCCGCTCGCGCCACCGTGACAATCGTCCATGCACCACCCCACGCGCAAACCGGCGCGCCACGCAAAGTCGATCGCATGATCAGGCGGTAAGGTGAACGATGCAACGCCGAGACCGTCGACTTCATTTGTCGACAATTCAGCGTGCAAAAGCGCGGCCTTCAAGGCCTGGGCGAGCAAACCCGCTGTACTCGTACCCGCCGGCGCGTGACGCGTGTACGGCACTTCGACCGCGGCCACGATCGACACGCCTGCGAAGTTGTTCATCGCGGGCAAGCGTCAGACCGCATTGTCGCTGTTCAGAAAATACTGCTGCTCGGCGTCATCGATAAAACCCTGCGTTGCCGAACGCACCTTCATGGGATCGCGATCCACGAAGCCTTTCAACAACGCCTGCATGCCGTCGGCAATCAGCTTCATCGTGCCCGGTTTCGTCATGGTTCCGTGACGCACCTGACGCGTGTGATCAGCAAATCGCAGGATCGTGCCTTTCAGCCGAGTGTTCAGCACGCCTTCCAGCCAGATGGCCCGGAACTCGACATTGGCTTCGGTCATCAACGCAATGTCCTTGCGCTCGAACGCGCGTCGGCATTTGCGATAAGCCGCCCCCATGCCGGCGAGTTGTTCGTCGGCGAGGACCGCAGCAGCCGCTGCGGCCGCGCCCGGTTCGAGCATGCGGCGCACTTCGAAGATCTCGCGCACATCTTCGGCGGTCAGGACGGGCGTGATAAAACCGCGCGTGGTGCCAATCAGGTAACCCTCGTTCACGAGGCGCAGCAGCGCCTGGCGAACCGGCATGCGCGTGCACTCGAATTCCTCCGCGATCTCGTAGTCGAGCACGCGGTCTTCAGGGCCGATCTGACCGCGCTGAAGGCGGCCCAGCACTTCCTGATACACCGACTCCATCAGCGTGGCGGGGCGCAGCGCAGTCCGTCGCGGCTGCTTGATAACCGTCGGGTCGGCGGTTGCCATGGTGTTCTCCATTGTCTTGGTTCGCGATTCATCGCGGTCTGTCACGATTTGCGCGCCGCCGTGATGGCGGCAGTGGCACTGCAATCAATAATTGTACTGGCTGGCTTCCGGCCGCCCGCTCAAACCACGCCTCGTTTGATACTCATGCCCCTCACGCCGCTTCCTCCAGCCCGGCGGGCGGCCATGGCGTTCCTGCATGATCGCTCGGCACCGCGTCGATCAACGCGCGCGTGTACGGATGGCGCGGCGCCGCGAACACTTCCTCGGTCAGCCCCTGCTCCACCACTTCGCCACGACGCATCACGAGCACGCGGCTGCATAAATAGCGGACCACGGACAAATCGTGCGAAATGAGCAACAGCGCAATCTGCCGCTCGCGGCGCAATTCCAGCAGCAGATTCAGGATCTGCGCCTGGACGGATACATCGAGCCCCGAGACAATTTCATCGGCAACGATCAATTGCGGCGACGCACACAGCGCGCGGCCAATATTCACCCGCTGCTTCTGACCGCCTGACAACTGCGAGGGAAAGCGCGTGAGGGTATCGGCGGGAAGCCCCACGTCGCGTTGCACCGACTGCGCGCGTGCCAGCCGCTCTTTCGCGTCGAGCGACGTCAGGCCGGCCGCTTCCAGCGCCTGCGTCAGGAGCCGCTCGACCGAGCGGCGCGGATTCAGTGCCGACTGCGGATCCTGAAAGATGATCTGCACCTGCTCGCGGGCGCGCCGCACGCGTTCCGCGCTGCCATGCGTCAGGTCTTCGCCGCCGATCATCACCCGGCCATCGGTCGGCTGTTCGATGCCCATCAGCAACCGCGCCACCGATGTCTTGCCACTGCCGCTTTCTCCCACGATGCCCACGAACTCCCCGGGGAAAATCTGCAGCGACAGCGGCTTTACGGCATGGAAAGAAGTCCTGTGCTGCCCGAACACTCCGCTGCGGCTCGTGTACGTCAGCGCTGCCTCGCGCAGTTCCGCCACCGGTTGTGCGCCCATGACGGGCGCAGGCGGCAACAACGGCGCCTGTGTGTTGTCGGCGAGCGGTGCATGCTCGCACGCCTCGCTGCACCCAACCCGATGCCCGTTGGGCGCCGCGCGGTCATGCAGCACAGCGGCGCACGCGGCGCCGGCGCTTGGGCAACGCGGCGCGAAACGGCACCCGGCGATACCGGCCAGCGCGGACAAACCGGGCATCTGCTGAGCGAGTACCGGCAAGCGGCGCCGCGGACCGGTGAGATCAGGCGTCGCGTATTTCAACGCACGCGTGTAGGGGTGACGCGGTTCATCGAGGACATCGCGGGCCGGGCCGTACTCCA
>NZ_JAQGMM010000065.1 GCF_028292365.1 Caballeronia sp. | reverse complement strand
GGCAATCCTTCTCATGGGCTGCAGCGCGAGCGCCTCCGTTCGCTCACGCCGATAAAAGGTGGCGTGGCAGTTGCCTTCGAATGGAATCCATCGAAAAAGCACGCTCTTTCGAGAACATCGAAATTCGCCCCACGTTTAGTATCAGGAATCCGAAATTATGAAATGCGAGCCTACCATTCGAAGATCCGTGTTCGCCACTTCTTGTCAATCCGATTCCTCGCCGATTCTTCGTATAACCATTGCATTGGATACTCGATCATGAATTCCGTATCATCAATCCGGAGGCTCTGTCTCCGTATGTTTGGCGCGATCGGGCTGAGTCTCGCTCTCGCCTCGCCGGTCGTCTATACACCGCCCGCATTTGCCGACAATCCGTCTCCGTCGAACGCCGCCGGGGACACGTCGATTCGTCCATTTCACGCCCACTTCTCCGATGCCCAACTCGCCGACCTGCGCGCACGCATCGCGGCGACGCGGTGGCCCGACAAGGAGACCGTCGGCGATCGATGGCGTTGACATCCACTTCATCTGGGTGCACTCGCGCAACCCGAACGCATTGCCGCTGATCATGACGCATGGATGGCCCGGCTCCGTATTCGAGGAGCTCAAGGTCATTGGACCGCTGACCGATCCTGTCGCCAATGGCGGACGTGCGGAGGATTCCTTCGACCTCGTGCTGCCGTCGATGCCGGGTTACGGCTTCTCCGGCAAGCCCGTCAACACGCAATGGACGCCCGACCACATTGCGCGTGCGTGGGAAGAATTGATGCGCCGCCTTGGATACCAGCACTATGTCGCGCAAGGCGGTGACTGGGGCTCCGTGATCGCCGACAAGATGGCCGCGCAGAAGCCGCCTGGCCTGCTTGGCATCCACGTCAACATGCCCGCGACAGTTCCGCCGGCCATCGCGAAGTCACTGCAGGCAGGCAGTCCGCCGCCCGCCGGACTCTCCGCCAAGGAACGGGCCGCGTACAAGTCGCTCGACAATCTCTACACGCGCGGCGGCGGATACGCCGCCATGATGGTCACGCGACCGCAGACGATCGGCTATGCGCTCGCCGACTCGCCTGTGGGACAAGCTGCATGGATGTACGATAAATTCGCGGACTGGACCTACAGCGGCGGAGATCCCGAGCGCTCGCTGACCAAAGATGAGATGCTCGACGACATCACGCTCTACTGGCTGACGAACACGTCGACATCCGCGGCACAGCTCTATTGGGAAAATAACGCGAACAATTTCAATGCGGTCGATATCTCGATCCCGGCCGCGGTCACGGTGTTTCCGGGCGAGATTTACCAGGCGCCCCGTAGCTGGACTGAGCGCAGCTACCACAACCTGATTTACTTCAACGAAGTGAACAAGGGCGGTCACTTCGCCGCATGGGAACAGCCTCAGATTTTCGCGGAAGAGCTTAGGACTGCGTTCAAGACTTTGCGCTAAGATATTCTTATCACTTGGCCTGTCTGATCGCCGGATCGATGACCACCTGGCCCGTAGCATCGATCCGCTTTCGCTGGGAAAACGAAGGTCTGCTTTGCCGCCGGAGAATGAACCAGCCATACGCATAGACGGCGCCCGACCACGAGCAGTCATAGCGCAGTGCCGTGCATCGCCTACAATCGCTTTCTCATGGCCCATCAGGCTTGGCGATTCACTGCTAAGTCGTAGTTCCGGCAGCGCGACTTTAAACTGTGAAGGTATGAACTCGATCATCAAGCAGCTTGTCGATGAATTGCATGAACAGAGTATCTCCCTGCCGGATGGCGACGTTCGGACTGGCAGTTTTGGCGATTCCGAAGCGCTGTCAAATGCGCTCATCTTGCTCATCGCAGGCGGCATTAAGCGAGCGACCTCCAGTCTGCTGTGGTCGTGGAAATTCGAAGGCGACGCTTTGCCGAAAGCCGGAGACATCGAAATTGTTCTTGATTGGCATGGTCGACCTGCGCTGGTTCGGCGAACAGCGACTGTAGAGATCGTTCCGTTTGCGCGCGTGTCCGCCGAGTTTGCGGCGAGTGAAGGCGAAGGGGATCGTTCCCTATCGTATTGGCAGACGGAGCACTGGCGTTTCTTCTCTGACGAGTGCCTTCGGATCGGCCGGGTAGTGGATGAATCTATGCCTCTCGTGTGCGAGACGTTCGACGTGCTTCATGTATTGAGCCCGTTCAAGTCAAAGGCTGGCCGTTGACACCTGCCAATTGCCGGCAGGCAGCAGCCCCACTGCAAAGAGCCGTTCGCTTTGGGCGAAGCAAACGGCCATTCATGAGTGTTGCAAGTCCGATGTACCGTCAGACTAAAAATCCGAATGAACGGTGACGAAGGCGCTCAGCGGTTGACCGACATACGCACCTGCGGCGTTAGCGGCAATGAAATATCGACGGTCCGTGATGTTGTGCACGTTAAGGTCCACACCCCAATGTCGCGCCTCAAAGCCGAAGGCGGCATTCGCGATCACGTAGGAAGGGATCGAATTGACGTTGGTGATATCGCTATAGCTCTTGCCCAGATAGTTCAGCCCCGCACCCACGTGGAACCCGGGAATGCCGGCAATTGAAAAATCATACGTAGTCCACAGGTTTGCCATATACGCGGGGGCGCCCTGCGGATGATTGCCCACCGACGTGATGCCCTGGGGATTGTCGGTTATGACCGCGTGCTGGGCCGTCACGTTCGCCGACACATGCCAGCGGTCGGTGATGGCGGCATCCAGCGAGACCTCGCCGCCTTTCGTCTTCTGGCTGTCGAACACAACGGATTCCGCGCCGTTGAGGGTGACAAGCGTGGCGACGTTGTCTCGCGAAACATCGAAGAGGGCAGTGTTGAGAATCAGGCGATCGTCGAGGAACGCGAACTTGATGCCCGCCTCATACTGCAGCGCGGACTCGGGCGCGCCAATGCCGTTCTGGGTATTTTCGGAGTTGAAGTTGGCGAGATGGCTCTTAGATACACCGACGTACGGAGACATCCACGGCAGCAGTTTATATAGCGCCCCAATATTCCAGCTCACCGGGGCATCATCGCGGGTGTCCGTGACGCCAGCGAGGAGCGGCTGCCCTCCGGTCCCGAAGCGCCCAGGCACGGAGATGAGCGGCGTCAACGACGTGTCCCACCAATCCTTGCGTACCCCCGCGCGAACCTTGAACTTGTCCGTGACATCGATCTGGTCGGTAGCGTAAATGCTGTAGTAGTTCGCGGTGAGATGGTCGTCGTCGCAGGAGTGCTTCGCGTCGCACAGGAATGTCAGGTTGCCGACGGAGGTTTCCGGTGGAACCGGCGCGAACGCATCGGCAATGTTCGGAAGGTCAGCGGTGGAGCGCTTCGTGTCGATCGTCTGGTGCTGGTACTCGAAGCCGGTCAGCAACGTGTGAGCAACGCTGCCGGTTCCAAAGCGCCAGACCGGCTCGAACTGGTAGTCGAAGGTGTTGTCCGAATCATCCTGCTGACGCAATTGACGCCCTACTACTTCGCCATTGCTCACTTTCGTGCTTGTACTGTCGCCGTTGCCCAGCACGTCGAGCGATCGATGCAGGTATGAGAATCGATTGTTGATGGTGAGAATGTCATTGATCCGCCACTTATCTGAGAGCGTCGGACGAACGTAGTTTCCGTGAGCGAAGGCAAAGGGCGTGGAGTATTTCGCGTCGTTCGACACGTTGCTAATGGGCGTGCCGTTCAGATAGATCAGTCCATAAGAATCCGGGGTTTCATGGATCTCGCGCAGGTCCAGCGCGAAATCCACCGTGTGGTTATCCAGTTGCCATTGCAGCGCGGGTCTCACCTCATAGTCGTGACTGCTCAGGTCGCGAAACCCGTCCGAGTGCGAGAAGGTGGCATCGACCCGATAATTGAGACCCGCAATGCCCGTCGGGCCTGTGATGTAGTCGTTGTTCGAGACGGTTCCGAACGACCCGGCTTGCACGCTTGTTCCATAGTGCAATTCCGGTGAAGGCGTGTAGTGCACGATGTTGATCGTCCCTCCAGGCGGCCCACTGCCGAAGAGAGCAGACCCGGGCCCTTCCAGGACTTCAACGCGCTGGACACCATTGAGCGAGTGCGAGATGCCGCCGAGAAGGTCTCCATCGGAGTAGCCATCGCTGTAGATCTGGGCATTCAGGCCGCGGATCAGGAAGTGATCGTAATAGCCCTTCGTGTCCTGGCCGCCTACGTTGACGCCGCTCGCGTTGTTCAAGCCTTCGCGCAGCATGGTCGCGCCCTGCTGCGAAAGCACCGCGCGCGGAATGACCTGCGCGTTGGACGGCAGGTCCTCCAGTTTTGTGCCGGTCTTGCTGGCCGCGCTTACCTGCTTCGGGTCGTTGACGGTGTCGTCGCCGCTAAAAGGACTGTAGCTTGACAGCGCGGCGCCATGAACCTGAATTGGCGGCAAGGTTGCTGGTTGAGAGGCGTCTTGAACCTGCTGGGCGATGGCACGGTCGATTTGCGCAACGCCAGCCAGAAGGAGTAATCCGGTTCTCAAGTACCTGTGATTCACTTTCATAATATTTACATATCTCCTCTGTTTTAATTACGATCATTACTTGGTTTACGCATATGCCAATGTCAATCATTCGCATTAGCATTCCGGAATGCACTGCTAAACGGATCTCGATTCATATTTATTCCGGGACCGCCGCGGAACGATGCAAAAAAGTTCAGAGGCGATGCGTTCGAACGAAGTGCGACGTCACGGCAATGGATTAGCGTTGTTATTAGGTAAACGGCTTCGATCGGTGTTTTTCGGTCGCCGGTATGCGGCTTAAGCCGGCCCAGTTCGTCGGGGACTTGAATTGATTGAGGTTCTTCGATCGCATCCGTCGGCTTATCCACGTTCCGGCGACGTCGCCACCTTTGCGAATTCGATGCTTAGGACTGCCTTGATCTGGTGTTCGACGAACAGACTGGCTCGACGGGTACTCGCACGACCGACAGCGCCTCCTGGGGGTGAAAGTGCGGCGCGAGACCCTTTTACGTCAGACACTAGGGAATGCCTACCGTTGAGCCGCTGCCGTCCGGCGTCGTAGAATCGTGGCACATCGGTTTGGGGGCTTAGCAATGCGTCTGGCTTCTCGTTGCGATTTCACAGGCAATTTCAGCCGCGATTTTCAGCGCAAGACCCAGCTACGCCCGGCGTATCAACGCCCAGCGGTGTTTCAACCCGCTTCTCGCGATGGGGCCCGCGGCCTTCGCGAAATTGTCATCAAATCCGCTCCATGACCCCGCTCATTTCCGTCAAAAGGCTCAGCAAGAGCTTTCCCGGCGTTCGGGCGCTTCACGAAATCCAGTTCGAACTCGTGGCAGGTGAAGTCCACACGGTCATGGGCGAGAACGGCGCCGGCAAGTCGACGCTGATGAAAATCCTGGCCGGCGTGTACACCCGGGATTCCGGCGAAATCCTCTGCGACGGCCAGCCCGTCAACTTCGCAAGTCCGCGCGAGGCGCAGGCCATGGGCGTCTGCATCATCCATCAGGAACTGCAGTTGATGAACCATCTGAGCGTCGCCCAGAATATGTTTATCGGCCGGGAGCCGCGCGGACGCCTCGGCCTGTTCCTCGACGAAGAGAAGCTCAACGCGCAAGCGGGCAACATTATTGCCCGCATGCATGTGAATCTCGACCCGCGTGCCCTTGTCGGCACCCTCACCGTCGCCAGTCAGCAGATGGTCGAGATCGCCAAGGCCCTGTCCTTCGATTCGCGTGTCCTGATCATGGACGAACCCACCTCGGCGCTCAACGACGCCGAGATCGCCGAGCTCTTTCGCATCATCCGGGAGCTCAAGAACCGGGGCGTGGGCATCATCTATATCTCGCACAAGATGGACGAGCTGAAGCAGATTTCCGACCGCGTCACCGTGTTGCGTGACGGGGAATATGTAGCCACCGTCACCGCTCGCGACACTAGTGTCGAATCGATCATCGGCATGATGGTCGGACGAGCTTTGACGGATGCCGCGCCTTCCCAGAGCGTCGCAGGCGCAGGCGAGATCGCTCTAGAAGTTAAAAATCTGAACGCCGGCCCGCTCGTCAGGGACGTGAGCTTCGTGCTGCGCAAAGGCGAGATATTGGGCTTTGCCGGGCTGATGGGTGCCGGTCGAACCGAGGTCGCCCGCGCGGTGTTCGGCGCCGATCCGATCGAATCGGGCGAAATTGTCGTGAAAGGCGCAAAGGCGACGATCAGGACGCCGGCCGACGCGGTAGCGCGCGGTATTGGCTATCTCTCGGAAGACCGCAAGCGCTTCGGTCTTGCGACGGGAATGGACGTCGAATCAAACATTGTGATGTCCAACCTGGGCAAATTCCTGTCGTTCAACGTTTTCTTGCGCCGCAACCAGATACGCCGGACAGCGGCCCACTTCATCAATCTGCTCGCCATTCGCACGCCCTCCGCGACGCAGGAAGTGCGGCTCCTGTCGGGCGGCAATCAGCAGAAAATTGTCATCGCCAAATGGCTTGAGCGAGACTGCGACGTGCTCTTCTTCGACGAACCGACGCGCGGCATCGACGTCGGCGCCAAGAGCGAAATCTACAAGCTGCTGCGCTCGCTTGCGGACCAGGGCAAGGCGATCGTGATGATTTCATCTGAACTGCCGGAAGTCCTGCGCATGAGCGACCGCATTGTCGTGATGTGCGAGGGTCGCATTACCGGCGAACTCTCAGCCACGGAGGCGACGCAGGAGCGCATCATGCAATTGGCGACGCAGCGTGAAACCTTGAAAGCGGCATAAGTCTTTAGAGGAGCGGTCCGTTTTATGACACTGCCATCGGATACTTCGGCGCTGGGTAATCAGGGACGGGCGTCCGCCCTGAGAGCCCGCCTCTTCTCGCCGACCGCCTTGCAAAAGCTGCTCGCTTTCGGGAGCCTCGTCCTGCTGCTGGCGTTTTTCAGCTTCGCCTCGCCCGCTTTCATGCAGATGGACAACATGCTCGGGATCCTGCAGGCGACTGCGGTCAACGGCGTTCTGGCGATCGCCTGCACATTTGTCATTATCACGGGCGGCATCGACTTGTCCGTCGGCACGTTGATGACCTTCACGGCCGTTATTTGCGGCGTATTCCTGACCTATTGGCATTTGCCGATGTCGATCGGTGTGATCGCTGCAATCGCCACGGGCGCGCTATGCGGGACCATTTCGGGCACCCTCACGGCGAAAATGAAGATACCGCCCTTCATTGCCACGTTGGGCATGATGCTGCTGCTGAAAGGACTCTCGCTCGTTGTATCCGCGGACAAGCCTATCTATTTCTCCGACACCGAAAACTTCTACAGGATCTCCCAGGATTCGCTGATCGGCTATTTGATCCCGAGCCTGCCCATTCCGAACGCGGTGCTGATCCTGTTTTTCCTGGCGGTCGTGAGCTCGATCACGCTTAACCGTACGGCGCTTGGCCGCTACACCTTTGCACTCGGCAGCAACGAAGAAGCGGTGCGCCTTTCCGGGGTGAATGTCGACAGGTGGAAGATCGCCATCTATGGCCTGAGCGGTGCAATCTGCGGCATCGCCGGCCTGCTTATCGCGTCGCGCCTGAATTCGGCGCAGCCGGCACTCGGTCAAGGTTACGAACTCGAAGCGATAGCCGCCGTGGTGATCGGTGGAACCTCGCTCAGCGGCGGGTCGGGGACGATCCTGGGGACGATCATCGGCGCCTTCATTATGAGCGTGCTGACCAATGGACTGCGCATCATGTCGGTCGCTCAGGAATGGCAGATCGTGGTGACTGGTCTCATCATCATTCTCGCGGTCTATGCCGATATTTTGCGGCGCAAGAAAGGCTGACTGAAGCGAATTAAAGCTGACGCTGCACGGGACAAAAGCAAGAAATCAAGAAATCAAGAAAAGGGAGCGCCAAGGCTCCCCCAACGGCTGAAGGTTAGTGGCCCACCTTAGGAGGAGAACCACCATGTTGAAAAGAAGACTGATCGGTGTCGTAGTCGGCGTTGGCGCGCTCATTGGCGCGACCAGTGTGGTGCGCGCGGACGAACCTTATATTCCGCTCATTTCGAAAGGCTTCCAGCACCAGTTCTGGCAGGCCGTCAAAGCCGGCGCAGAACAGTCGGCGAAAGCGCAGAACGTCCGGATCTCGTTCGAAGGTCCGGAGACCGAGGCCATGGTCGACAAGCAGATCGACATGCTCTCGGCCGCGCTCGCGAAGAAACCTCAGGCGCTCGGCATTGCCGCGCTCGATAGCAAAGCGGCCATTCCGCTCCTGAAGCGCGCGCAGTCCAACAAGATACCGGTGATTGCCTTCGACTCTGGCGTCGACAGCGACATTCCGCTTACCACTTGCGCGACGGACAACGTTGCCGCGGCCGCGCTCGCCGCTGACAAGATGGCCGAAGCGGTCGGCAATTCCGGCGAGGTCGGCCTGATCGTGCACGACCAGACCAGCCGCACCGGCGTTGATCGCCGCGATGGCTTCCTCAATGAGATGAAATCAAAACATCCGAACATCAAGATCGTCTCGGTCCAGTATGGCGGCGGCGACCATTTGAAATCGGCGGAAATCGCCAAGACGATGATCCAGGCCAATCCCAACCTCAAGGGCATTTTCGGCTCGAATGAAGGCTCGGCGGCGGGTGCCGCGATCGGGGTCAAGGAGTCGGGCAAGAAGCTCGTCCTGATTGGCTATGACTCCGGCAAGGAGCAAAAGGAAGACATCAATTCCGGCCTGATGTACGGCGCCATTACGCAGAACCCGATCGGCATCGGCAAATGTGTCGTCGACTCTGCGGTGAAGGCGCTGAAGGGCGAGACGCTGCCCAAGAAGGTCGATACGGGCTTCTACTGGTACGACAAGAGCAATATCAACGATCCTAAGATCTCAGCTGTTCTCTACGATTAACCGTCGCTCTTAAGGCGCGACGAGAGCGGAAGAAGGGTCGCGGCGCTTGGCCGGCACCACGGCCCTTGTTGTTCATTGAGGAGATAGTCAGATGCCCACGATCACCAAGCTGTCCGTCCGGGACATCCGGTTTCCGACCTCGCGTTCACTCGACGGCTCCGATGCGATGAACGCCGCACCGGATTACTCCGCCACCTACGTGACGCTCGAAACCGATTCCCCGACGGGGCTCACAGGCCATGGCCTCACCTTCACCATCGGGCGCGGCAACGAGATTTGCGTGAGTGCGGTAAAGGCGCTTAGCCCCCTTGTTGTCGGCAAGACGCTTGAGGACATTGCCGCGAACATGGGCGCGTTCTGGCGCGCGCTGACGTCGGATAGCCAACTACGCTGGATCGGCCCGGACAAGGGGGCGATTCATCTGGCGACGGCGGCCGTGGTGAACGCGGCCTGGGACCTGTGGGCCAAATCGGAAGGCAAACCGGTGTGGAAACTGCTTGTCGACATGAGCCCCGAAGCGCTCGTGCGCTGCCTCGATTTCCGCTATGTCACCGATGCAATCACGCCGAATGAAGCCATCGCCATCCTGCACCGCCATGCAAAGACCCGGGGCGAGCGCGAGAAAGAGATGCTGGCGCACGGCTATCCTGCCTACACAACCTCAGCCGGCTGGCTCGGCTACGACGACGACAAGATCCGCCGGCTCGCCCGTGAAGGCGTGGCGCAAGGATGGACGCACTTCAAGCAGAAGGTGGGCGGCAATATCGAGGAAGATATGCGCCGGGCTCGCATCCTGCGCGAAGAAATTGGCGAAGACCGCAAGCTGATGATGGATGCGAACCAGGTGTGGGAAGTCGATGAAGCCGTCTCGAACATGCGGCGTCTGGCGGAATTTGATCCGTGGTGGATCGAGGAACCCACGAGCCCCGACGACGTTCTCGGCCACGCGACCATCCGCCAGCGGATTCGCCCCATTGGCGTCGCGACGGGCGAGCATTGCCAGAACCGGGTGATGTTCAAGCAGTTGCTGCAGGCGCAGGCAATCGACTTCTGTCAGGTCGATAGCTGCCGCCTGGGCGGGCTGAACGAGGTGATCATCGTGCTGCTGATGGCCGCCAAATTTGGCGTGCCCGTGTGCCCGCACGCGGGTGGCGTTGGTTTGTGCGAGTACGTCCAGCACATTTCGCTGTTCGACTATATCTGCGTGTCGGCGTCGCTGGAAAACCGGGTGCTCGAGTATGTCGATCATCTACATGAGCATTTTGTCGATCCGGTTGTGATTCGAAACGGCCGATACATGCCGCCGCAGCGGCCGGGGTATAGCATCGAAATGCACGCGGCGTCGCTCGGTCAATATGACTTTCCTGACGGTCCGGCCTGGCGGGTCTGAGACGCTTGGGGATCGTCTTTAGCCACGGGCCTGTTCACTCGTCCCGCACGAGTGAACGGCCGCGGCGCCTTTCAGCAGCTCACCGCGTTGTTGGGCGTTCGAAGGAACACCAACCGGTCGCGTTACCGGCTAGATGTTCGGATGAAGGTCGCGAACCGGGCTCACCGCCTCCAGTTTCGACGCGAGGTACAGGATCGTAGACTCAGCCAACCAGCTCGATACCAGTTGCACGCCGATCGGCAGACCGTCCCGGCTCGTGCCGAACCTGATCGACAACCCCGGAAGTCCGGTCACATTGAACGGCACTGTGGCGCCCTGGATCTGCACGGCGGACACGGACTGGCCGTTGATGACGATTTCCGACAACCCATGTGCATGTGCGGGAATAGGCAGCACAGGGCAAAGAAGCGCGTCATAGCGCTGGAAATAGTCGGCGAAGCCGTCCCTCAGCCGCTCCGCAGCCTGCTCGGCGAGGATGAAATCGCGCATGGTCGTATCGGGCGTCGCAAGCATGCCCTTGGATATCTTGAACATCTCGCTTTCGTGGCCAGCAGTCGCTTCCGCGAAAGCGGGCTTCATTTCCATGACGTGCAGCCGATTGAAAACATCAAGGCTATTGTCCCGCTCGAGCGCCGGGATACGCACAGGCTCCACAAGGCAACCGGCGCCGTGAAGGGCTTCTGCCGCCGCCTGCACGGTTGCGGCTACCTCAGCGTCGATCGGCCCGAAGCCGGGCTCGACCAACCAACCCTCGGTCCGGCGAGGCCCCGACCCCTGCGTCGCTGTTCTCGTCAGGCTTTCGTACGCGTGGCGCCTTGCGCCGGCGTCTCACCGAGGTCCGACACATTCACCTGTCCGGCCTCCTCGGCCTGCCAGCGGCGACGCGAGCGAACCATCGTCTTGAGCGCGAGTCGCGCCATCTTGACCCAGCCGAGCGGCCTCGGATCGGCGAGCATGCTGAGCGCGCGGGCGTAGTCGAGGGTCAAGCCGGGCGTCCATGCCATCGTTGCCGCGCGTTTGCGCACCTGAGCGGCGACCCACAATTCGGGCGTCGACATCACCCGCACCAGCGGTTTCCAGCCGCCGGACTTTGCCCACACCCGCGCCGACGCACCTTCGATCGCCGCTTCGAGCGCGCGCGCCACTGTGCTCGAGCAATTGCGATACGTCAGGTTATAGGTCGTGTCCTGCCGATACGCCCCCCAAAACCGTTGCAAGCGCTCCGGATCATAGTTGCGGATACGCACCTTGACGGTCGACTCGCACCACGCGTTCGCCTCGGTCCGGTAGTCTGGCTGGAAGACACCCGGAATGTCGTTCTCCCGAGTCGCACGCAGCATGCGCCCGAATTCCTCTGGCGAGCGATCGATTTCCGTGCCGGGATACAGGCTGATATAGATACCTTCAGGCGACTCCAGCGCCGCGTGGCCGGTGGATATCGCGCCGTTCCGGTCGACGGCCGCGATATAGCGGTTCACGATCGCACGTGGCTGCGCCTCGGCCTTGGCGGTGGCGGCCGGCATCCAGACGTGAATGGTGAGAGCGCGTTCGTCGTCCGATGGCGGGCCGTCCCATTCCGTTACGCTCGCACCGGCCAGTTTCGTTTCGGGCGCGGCGGCAGGCGTCGGCACGGCATCCGCCACCGCGGGGTTGTGCTCCATCCGGCGCACGCGCATGGCGAGCAGGATCATGTTCCAGCCGCTGAACAGCAGGCCGAGCGACACGCAGTATGGAATCGTCCCCGCGTACTGCACGGGATAGGGCAAGTAGAAGATGAACGCCACCACCATCTCGAACACGCCACCCGCGATGGCGAGACGCCAGCGCCGGAACCGCACGATTCTGGCGGAAATGATCTGCAGTACACCGTCGGCGAAGAAAAGCGTACCGAAGATCATCGCGAGGATAAAGTTGGCGTGCAGCGTGCCGATCAGGATCAATGTGGCTGCCAGCGTGAAGGCCGAACCCTTCACGTAGCGCAGCTTGCGCTGCCCGCCCATGCCGGTCCACGCGACGGCCAGCGTCGAGAGGCCTTCGAGCAGCAGCAGGAAAGCGAACGGCTTGAGCGGAAAGTAGAGCGAGCCGTCCATCATGTCGATGAACACTTCGACGCCCAGCGCGACGCTGAGCCATCCCGCCGCCATCAGCGCCTTCCATCGTGTGCGCAGATAGTCGACGCCGAGAAGGATCATGACGAGTCGAACCATGAAGAACCTCCGTGAGGGGGCGGCACCGGGCGGCGCGGATTGTCTAAATATAGCAGCGCGACACTCGCCGTGTGGTGCGCCGAAATCCGGCGATGACCTTCCTCAAGCCATCAGGGGACGATCGAAAGTCGTAGCTGAACCGCCGTTCAATCGCTATCAAGCGAACGATCGAGTCGGGCCGGGTGCGGAACTTCGTTATCGAACAAAGCCTGGCCAATTGCAGGCGTTCGACACCGCCCGTCAGATCGCGGAGAATCGGTT
>NZ_JAQGMM010000052.1 GCF_028292365.1 Caballeronia sp. | reverse complement strand
CGGCCAACCTGCTCAAGATCACGCAGGGCGGCTGGTTCCCGCTTGCTATCGGGCTGCTCATGTTTGCCGTCATGACCACGTGGGGGCGTGGATGGGAAATCCTGCTGGGAGAAGCCAAGGTGCGGGCCGGGACCACGCCGTTGAAGCCGTTCCTGGAGTCGTTGCTGGCTCGTTCGCCGGTGCGGGTCAGCGGGACGGCGATTTTCCTGTCGCCGGATCCCAACGGCGTACCGCACGCACTGCTGAACAATCTTATGCATAACCAGGTGCTGCACCGGCGCGTGGTGTTCCTGACGGTGGCAAACAAGGAGGTTCCGTGGGTTGAGGAGCGCGAGCGCGTGTCGGTGAAACTGCTGTGTAGCGATTGTTATCACATCACGATCGCTTATGGCTTCAAGGACGAGGTTAACTTGCCGCGTGCTCTTGAAGCATGCAAGGCATATGGCCTGGTGTTCGAGCAGTCGGAGACGTCGTACTTCCTGAGCCGCGCGACTGTGATACCCAAGAAGGATAGGGAGAGGTGTATGGCGTTATGGCGCGAGCGGTTGTTCGGCGTGATGCTGCACAACGTCGGTAATGTTTCTGCGTATCTTAAGTTGCCGACTAATCGTGTGGTTGAATTTGGATCGAAGGTGGAGATTTAAGGGCGTTGGTTTCTGCTGTCCGCCTCATTGATTGCGAGGCGGACAGCAGAACTCACTGCTCTTCGCCGTAGCCGCCCCCAAGGGGTCCGGATGACTAGCGCGACGGCACCTCACGTTGGAACACAACGGTTGGTTTGCTCTTGTATGTCGTCGTGCGGCTTGGCGCGAATGAACATTTCCTGGCGAGCGCAAGCGAGGGCGCATTTTCCGGCGAGATGATGCAGACAATCTCCGCTTCGGGCCAGCGTGTATCCGCCCACTGCAGCGCGGCGCGTACGGCTTCGGTCCCGTAGCCTTGTCCTTGGGACGCTGACGTCAACATCCAACCAATCTCCGGTGCTTCATCGAATGCAGGGTCTATACCTCGCTTGTATTGTCCGAAGCCGACTTCACCAACGAACTTGCCGCTGTGCTTCTCGCTGACCACCCAGTAGCCGAATCCCATCAATGCCCAATGACCCGCGCTTCGAAGCAGGCGTGCCCACGCTTCTTCTTTCGTGAAGGCGTTGCCGGTCACGTGGCGCACGACTTCGAGGTCTGACCACATGGCGTGGATGTCGTCGAAATCGGCTTGTTGTGGTGGGCGCAGGATGAGGCGATCGGTTTCGAGGACGACAGCGAAATGGGGCATGGTCGAAACATGTGGGCGTGAGCAGGACAGGGGCGCCGCTCGCAGCGCAGCCCGAGGAGAACAAGGAATATAACCGCTCAGATGAAGATCGAAAAGTTTGGATGCGCGTAGCGATTTTGCGGGTCGTGCAACCCTCAAGCCATCACGCCGCTATGCTCCGACACCAGCGTCTCGATCAACGCGCTCAGGTCGCGCGTTGCTTCGTTACGCATGGTCGGCGCAACATGAAGTTCCAGCTCCGCAGGCGGCAGCGCCGGCAGACCGTCTGATTCACCGAACGTGCGCCAGCACGCCGGCAGCGTCCGACGATCGATGATCGTCACCGCCGCACCATGATTCACCGCTATGCGGATGCCCGTCGGACTCTGGCTCGTGTACACGAGTTGATAATCCCGCCCGATCGCGGTCAGCGCCTGCAATCCCCGTTGCCGGTAAGTACAGCTTTCATCGAAGAGAGCGAGCGGCACCGGCGCATCCGCAGGCAACACGAAATCGCGATGTGCCGCCCACACCAGTTCCTGACGCGCTAGGGGTTTCCCCCCGGCACGCTCGCCGTGCCGTACAACCAGTGCCAGATCGAGTTCGCCTGCACCCAGCCGCTCAAGTAATTCCAGCGACGTCCGGCAATGAATATGCGGCCGCGCGCCGGGACGTAACGCATAAAACGCCCGCAGCAGTTCCGGCAGCCATAGCTCCGCATAATCTTCGGGCAGCCCGAAGCGAATCACATTGCCCCGGCTACCGCGCGTCAACGATGCAATCGCCTCGTTCTGCACCTGCAATATTCGCCGCGCGTGGATCAGGAAATTCTCGCCATCGCTTGAGAGCGCGAAATGACGGCTATTGCGCAGGAACAGGTGCGCGCCAAGCCGCTCCTCAAGCGTGCGGATACGCAGGCTGATGGTCGATTGCGTGCGATGAAGCTGGCGCGCCGCCGCCGTAAAACCCCCGCTTTCGGCCACTACTACGAACGCACGCACGAGTTCCGCATCGAGTGAAGCGATCTTCGACCAATCGGGTTCGCTAATGGAATCCATCGGAAATACTCGCTTTCCAAAAGAAATTGGCCGCCAAAAGATCGGGCAGTCGTTTGCAGATTGTGTTCGCAGATTGTTGTTGAAGTCGCCCCGTAAATCCACTCGCCAAAATATCGATTTGGAGCCTGCCGTGGTTCTCTCCGTTTCACTTGCCGATGCTGAATGCCTTGATCTCGGCGATATCGTCAACACCGACCGTTATCCCCTGCACGACCCGGACAGCCCGCGCCTGAGCGAGCTGGTGGAAGCCTGCCGCGCCGAGCTGGCAGCTAGCGGGAGCGCCGTGCTGCACGACTTCCTGCGCCCGGAGGCGCTGGAACGGGCACGCAACGAGGGTCGCGCGCTGGCCGCGAAAACCTACTTTTCAACTCGTAAGGTGAACGCCTACTTCACCGCCGATGACCCCACGTTGTCCGACGCCGATCCACGCCGCATCTTCATGGACCGCACCAGCGGTTTCGTGACACGCGACCTGATTCCGGCGGACGCGATCGTGCATCGCATCTATGTCGCCCAGGCGATGAAACGTTTCGTGGCCGCTTGCCTGGGCGAAACGCGGGTGTGGGAATACGCCGATCCGTACGCGGGCCTCGTGCAGAACGTGATGCCGCCCGGCACCGAGCAGCCGTGGCATTACGACACGAACGAATTCATTGTTTCGATGATGACGCAGCAGCCCACCACGGGTGGCGACTTCGAATACTGCCCGAATATTCGTACGCCGCAAGGCGAAAACTACGAAGGCGTCGGCCGGGTGGTACGAGGGGAAACCCGCGAAGCCATCAACGTCATCACCTTGCGTCCGGGTGACCTGCAATTATTCAAGGGCCGCTTTTCGCTGCACCGCGTCACGCAGGTGGCGGGCGATGTCGAGCGCCACACAGCCATTTTTGCGTACTCGCAAAAGCCTGGCGTGATCGGACGGCTTGAGCGGACACGCCAGTTGTATGGCCGTGTTTCGGAAGCTCATCTGGAAGCCGAGCAACGGCTCGTTCGCGCCGATAGCCTGGTTGATTAACGCATCCGATTAACTCTTATAAAAAGTCCACATGTCGATTATTCGTCCCACTCATCTACCTGAAGATTGCGAACCCACGGCCGCAGAAATTGCGCAGATTCAACGTGACCGGCTGGCTGCGGTACGCCGTGAGTTGAAGAAGCGCGATCTCACCGCCGCTGTTCTGTTCGACCCGACTCACATGCGCTACGCCACCGGCTCGCGCAACATGCAGGTCTATTCAATGCGCAACCCCGCTCGCTATGTGTTCGTGCCGGCGGAAGGCAAGGTCGTGCTGTTCGAATACGCCGGTTGCGATTTTCTGGCCGACGGGCTGGACACTGTCGATGAAGTCCGCCCCGCGACCGCGATCTCCTATTACTTCTGCGATGACATGCTTGGCCAGGTTACCGAGCGTTGGGCAGCCGAGATCGATGAGCTGATGAAACGAAGCGGCGGCGGCAAGCGCATCGCGATCGAAAGCGCGACATCCGCAGCAGCGTTCGCGTTGCAGACGCGCGGCTATCAGGTCTTCGATGCGCAGGAGCCGCTCGAACGTGCGCGCGCGATCAAGGTGCCCAACGAGATCAAGATGATCCGCGCGTCGCTGCGTGCGGCTGAAGAAGGCGTGCGCAAGCTGGAAGCGGCGTTGGTGCCGGGCATCAGCGAGAACGAGCTGTGGTCGCATTTGCATCAGCACATCATTGCGACCGATGGCGACTACATTGAAACGCGCCTGATCAGTTCGGGGCCGCGCACCAATCCGTGGTTCCAGGAAAGCAGTCCGCGCAAGATCCAGTCGGGTGAACTCGTCGGGCTTGATACCGACGTGGTCGGCCGCTTTGGCTACTACGCAGATTTTTCGCGGACGTTTCTTTGCGGCGATGTACAAGCGACAGCCGCGCAAAAGAATCTCTACCAGCTTGCGTACGAGCAGATTCACTCGAACATGGAGAACGTGCGCGCCGGCACGACATTCCAGGAGTTCATTGCCCGCGCCTGGAAAATTCCCGAACCTTACCGCGCACGCCGTTATTTCGCGCTTGCTCATGGCGTTGGCATGACGGGCGAGTATCCGTATATCGTGCATAGAGAAGACAACGAGGCCAAGGGGTATGACGGCGTGATCGAGCCGGGCATGACCCTGTGTATCGAAAGCTATATTGGACACGAGGCGGGCGGCGAGGGCGTGAAGCTGGAAGAGCAGCTCTACGTTCGCGACGACGGCCGCGTCGAACTGCTGTCGGACTATCCGTTCGAGGCGCGATTGCTGGCCTGATCCTCGCACGCGATGCGTCATGAAAAATCCGATAACAAACCAACCCCCATAGGTGCAAGACGATGCTCAAACGATTCTTGAAAGCAAGCATTTCGGCGCTGGTCGTGGTTGCCGCAAGCGCCGGCACTGCGCATGCCGCAGGGACTTTCTGCAGCTCGGGCAAGACCGTGCACTTTGCGGGCATTACGTGGGAAAGCGGCGCGTTTGCGACCGAAGTGCTGCGGCAGATCCTTGAAAAGGGCTACGGCTGCGCCACGGACGTCGTGCCCGGCAGCACGGCCGCCACCGAGACCGCGCTGGCAAGCAACGACGTGCAGGTCTGGGCGGAGCAATGGACCGGCCGCAGTGAAATCACATCGAAAGCGGTTGCTGCCGGCAAGGTCAAGCTTATCGGCGACACACTCCCAGGCGGCACGAAAGAGGGTTGGTTCGTGCCCGAATACGTGATCAAGGGCGACGCGTCGCGCAACATCAAGGCCAGCGCGCCTGGCTTGGTTGCGGTCACGGACCTGCCGAAATATAAGGAGCTGTTTGCAGATGATGAAGAACCGGAAAAGGGCCGTTTCCTGAACTGCCCGACAGGCTGGGACTGCGAACGGGTGAACACGCGTTTGCTCAAGGTGCTGGGCCTCGATGCGTCGTACACCAACTTCCATCCGGGCACGGGCGCGGCGCTGGATGCATCGATTGAATCGGCGTATCAGCGCGGCAAGCCGCTGGTGTTTTATTACTGGGGACCGGCTGCGTTGATGGCGAAATACAAGTTCGCCGAACTCAAGATGCCGCCGTATAACGACGCCTGCTGGAAGACTCTTCGCGATGAAAGCAGTACGAAGCAATGTGCATCGTCGTATATGGTGTCGCACGTAACGGTGGGTGTTTCGACGCCTTTCGGCGAAGCGGAACCGCAAGCGATCGAAATGTTCTCGAAGGTCCATTTTCCGATGGACTTCCTGAACAGCACGATTCTTGAAATGACATCGAAGAAGATCGACGGCTCGGCCATGGCCACCACGTTCCTGCGCACGCACCCTGAGATGTGGAAGACCTGGGTGCCGGCCGACGTAGCGGCCAAGGTGCAGGCCAAGCTCGGCACTTAAAAAAACGGACCCTCCCGTCACCGCGACCCTTCTCAAGACGAGTGAACCATGACGTCCATCTTTCCGCATCTATCGCTTGCCGACCCGATTAACGACAAGGTCGCATTGCTGGTCCAGAACTATGGCGATGCCTTCCACTCGTTCAGTCTGGTCGTGCTGAAATACCTGCTGGTGCCGCTGGAAAGCGGCTTGCGGATCACGCCGCCGTGGCTGTTGTTACTTCTCGCCGGCCTGCTCGCATGGCACGCCACGCGCAAGCTCTCGCTGGCCGCGTTGTTCGTGCTGCTGCTCTACGCAATCGGCGCGTTCGGGCTGTGGGACAAGCTGATGCAGACGCTCGCGCTGATGCTGGTCGCAACCGTCCTGTCGATCGTGCTTGGCATCCCGCTTGGCATCCTGTGCTCGCAGAACCGCTGGGTCCGCCGGGGGTTGTTGCCCGTGCTCGACGTGATGCAGACGTTGCCCAGTTTCGTGTACCTGATCCCGGTGCTGATGTTATTCGGGCTGGGCAAGGTGCCCGCCATTTTCGCCACCGTGATCTATTCGTTGCCGCCGCTGATCCGGCTCACGGACCTAGGGATCCGGCAGGTCGACGGCGACGTGGTGGAAGCTGCGCGCTCCTTCGGCACGACACGCTTCCAGATGCTGATAGGCGTGCAGTTGCCGCTCGCGCGGCCGAGCATCATGGCCGGTATCAACCAGACCACCATGATGTCGTTGTCCATGGTCGTGATTGCATCGATGATCGGCTCGCGCGGCCTGGGCGAAGACGTGCTCGCCGGCATCCAGACACTTGATGTCGGCAAGGGCATGCAGGCGGGCATCGCCATTGTGATCCTGGCGATAGTAATCGACCGGATCTCGCAGGGGTATGGGCAGGAACGGCGTGCACGCATGGCGCTGAGCGCGAACAGGAAGGCACGCGTGCAGGCTCGTCAAAGCGCGCGCAGCGCCGGTCTCGGCGAGCCGGAAGCGGCGGGCGACGCCGCATCGCGTCAGGTCTGACCCTCATCTATCCCTCTAGCGGAGCGCGAACATGACAGCTATCCGAGTCAGCAACGTCTACAAGATCTTCGGGCCGACGATGACCCATGCACGCGTGATCGACATGCTCAGGCACGGCGCGTCGAAGGCGGACGTACTCGCCGACAACGGCTGTAACGTCGGCCTCAACAACATCAACCTGAAAATCGAGGCCGGTCAGATCTTCGTGATCATGGGCTTGTCCGGGTCCGGCAAGTCCACGCTCGTACGACACTTCAACCGGCTGATCGATCCGAGCGCGGGCGAGATCGTGATCGACGGAGAGAACATCCTGTCGCTCAACGCGGCGGGGCTGCGCGAATTCCGGCGGCATCGCGTGAGCATGGTGTTCCAGAACTTCGGTCTGTTGCCTCATGCAACGGTGCTGGAGAACGCGGCGTACGCATTGCGTGTAAGAGGCGAGCGCCACGATGTGGCGAACCAGAAGGCCCGTGCCTGGCTCGGCAAGGTTGGCCTGGATGGTTACGGCGATAAATTCCCCGACGAGCTCTCGGGCGGGATGCGCCAGCGCGTGGGGCTGGCCCGTGCATTAGCGGCTGACACGGAAGTGCTGCTGATGGACGAAGCATTTTCGGCACTTGATCCGTTGATTCGGACCGAGATGCAGGATCAGTTGCTCGAGCTGCAGAGGACGTTGAACAAGACCATTGTTTTCATCACACACGACCTGGACGAAGCATTGCGGCTCGGCACGCAGATCGCGATTCTCCGCGATGGCGAACTCGTGCAACAAGGCACGCCTGAGGACATCGTGCGTTTCCCCGCGAATGACTATGTCCGCCGGTTCGTCGAGCGTCGCGCCGAACGCGTCGCGTAACTCAATTAGTGAGCACGATTGACTGAACGCAGGACAGGGCCCGTAACAAGGGCCCTGGAAACACACGCTCACTGCAACCTTCACATCTTGATGACATCCATCACGGTTTTCTTCTTGTCCTTGAACTGATAAATCGTGATGGCTGCATCCTTGAGATCGCCATGCGGATCGAACGCAATGCGGCCGATCACGCCGTCATATTGAGTCGATGGCATCGCGGCAAGCACCTTGGTGCGGTCCGTCGAGTCAGCGCGTTTCATCGCGTTGTAGATCACGTAGACAGCGTCGTAGGTGAACGGCGCGTATGCATCGATCGGCGTATTGAAACGGGCCGCGTAGCGTTTTTCGAAGTCCTGTCCCTTGGGCATCTTCGAGAGCGCCAAGCCCGCCTCTGAACAGGTCACGTTGCCGATCGCATCGCCGGCGAGATCGATCATCTTCTCCGTGCATGCGCCGTCGCCGCCCAGCACCTTCGCCGTGATCCCGAGATTGCCCGCCTGCTTGGCCAATGGCCCGGCGGTGGCGTCAGAGCCGCCGTACATAATGACGTCGGGACGCAAGCCTTTTATCTTCGTCAGAATCGCGCGGAAGTCGGTCGCCTTGTCGTTGGTTGCTTCGCGCGTGACGATCGTGCTGCCGTTCGCTTTCGCGGCCTTTTCGAATTCATCGGCGAGTCCCTGGCCGTAGGCAGTGGAGTCGTCGATGATGGCGATCCGCTTCGCATGCAGCGAGTCGAGCGCGTAGTGGGCGAGTGCGGGCCCCTGAAGTGCGTCGGTAGCGACGACGCGAAACGTGGTCTTGTATCCCTGCAGCGTATACGTGGGATTGGTCGAACCTTGCGAAATCTGCACGATGCCCGCTTCGCTGTAGATCTTCGACGCAGGGATCGAGACGCCCGAATTGATGTCGCCGACAACCGCCGCCACGCCGTCGTCCACCAGCTTCTGCGCGACCTGCGTGCCGGTGCGCGGATCGGCGGCGTCGTCCTGGGAGTCGAGCTGAAACTTGACTGGCTTGCCGCCGATGGTCGGGTGCTGGCCGTTGATCTCGTCGATCGCCAGCCGCGCAGCATTTTCGCTGTCCTTGCCCATGTGGGAAAGCTGCCCGGTCAACGGCGCAGCGTGGCCGATCAGGACGACCGTTGGGTCGGCGGCGTAGCTTTGTCCGCTAATAGTCAGGAGAACCGCGGCAGCGAGGGCGGAGCAAGCGGGACGCGAGAAACGAAGCGGGGCGGAAGAGGAGGTCACGAGCGGATCCTTGGGGCTTGGAGAGTGAGCGGGCTGGCCGCGTTCATCGAACACGACCAGCAACACGGGCAGCGAATGAGGCTCAGTATTCAAAGGCCAATTTGCCCCGTCCAGCGACTAATTCTGTTGGCCGGCAATAAACAAATCTAATGCCTCGCTAAAGTCGCCCGGGTTGCGGAGCCGGGCGTCCGCACCACTTCATTCAACATGGGCCAGCGCGTCGACCCCATAGCGGTGCCGAAGGCTGCGTCCGAGTACCGGATCATGTAGCTCGAGCTCATAGCCCGCTCCTGCGCTCAGTTCGCCGAGCACCGCTTGCGTGCCGCAGAACATCGCCGATCCGGGCGGCATGGCGGCCGCGCGGAAACCTCGTTCGATCAGGTCTTCCGGATGCAGCAAGCGGGCGAGCGTGCCCTCCTGGTACAGCACGGGTTTGGCAGCACCGTCGATCCGCCAACTGCGCGCGATCAACGAATCCCAGTGCGGGGCGACATCGGCATAACGCCAGAGCGCGGTGCTCACCGGCTTCGCGCACATCTGCTTTGACACGGCGACGTCGTAACTTTCCACGCGGCGATCCGTATGATCGGACCCTATGCCGACGAGCAAGCCATCGGTTGCGGTCTGGATCAGCACGACCTCGACCTCGCCGGACGAGTGCGTGCCCACAACAATGATTGCGTCCTCGGTCGTCAGCAAGGCCGGCGCGACCAGGTAGAACGTCGGCACCGACACCGGACGTTTGACCCCGAGCGCTTCCAGTTCGCGGATATGGTGCTCGACGTCGCGCGCATCGCGCCCTGCCCAGCCGGCAATGACCAGGCGGTTCACCGTCAGCTCAATACCCGCGCCGTCATCTATCGTGCATTCAAGTGTCTTCATCAAAACCTTTCACCCGGTGGATTTAATGAATGACAGTCTTGAAGAAGGGCATGGCGATGTCCAACAAGTAAATGTAGGTCCCTGTGGTCACTTTTTCTTGTCACGCCGAAATTCTTCCAGCTATAAACTGACGGGGAATGATTCGGTCGATGCTTGCCGCTTCGCCACTCAACGCATCAGCCGGAGTGCGCCATGAATGTCCGTTTTCTCGAAACGTTTGTATGGCTCGCCAAACTGCGTAACTTCCGGATGACGGCCGAGCACCTGCACGCGACCCAGGCCGCCATCTCCAGCCGAATATCTGCTCTGGAACAGGAGTTTGGCGTGCGTCTGTTCGACCGTGGACCACGCGATGTGACGCTCACGCAGGAAGGAACCAAGGCGCTTGCGTTCGCGGAGCAGATCCTGAAGTTGAACCGGGACATGCTCGCAAGCGTCAGCGACCGCTCCAAAGTATCGGGGCTGCTGCGGCTGGGCGTGATCGAGTCGGTCGTGCATACATGGTTGCCGAACCTGTTGAAGCGGGTGCGGGAGGAGTACCCGAACCTGACGATTGAACTGACGTCGGACACCACGGCCAATCTTTCCGGGCATCTCATCAATGGCAACGTCGACGTCGCGTTGCTGACCACGAACGTGACGGGTAGCGACGCCGTCAACATTCCGCTGGGGACACTCCCCATGCGATGGGTGGCGAGTCCTTCGCTCAATCTATCGGCTGAAGCACTGTCGGAGGCCGAGCTGGCTGCGTTTCCCATCGTCAGTTTTGCGCGGCACTCGGCGCCGCATGGCTTCCTCACTGACTTGTTCGGGGCCAGCGGGGAGACCACCGTCCAGATCAATTGTGTCTCGTCGGTGGCCGCGATCATCCGTCTTGTCATCGATGGATTCGGCATAGCCGTGCTGCCGACCGCATTCGTCATGCACGAGTTGCAATCGGGGAGCCTGCAATTGTTGCAGGTGACGCACCGCGTTCCGGCGCTTGCGCTCGTTGCCACGTTCAGGCGCAGCCCGGACAGCCTGCTGTGCGAATCGATCACGCGCCTTGCATTGCAAGTGGTGCGCGATTTCAGCCTCGCCAATGGCCCCGATTTCGCGCTGCTCCCCAGCACGAACGAAACACCGGTTCCATCATCAGCCCTCCACGCTCCGCCAAAAAATGCCGACTGATCCCTATCTTTCTCTCACGATTCAACCGCTCAGCGCCGAGGCCTTTAACCCTTATGGCTGGATGCTGGGCAAGCCGCTTAAAACCGACGGCCATGTTCCCGCATACACTAGTCCGGCTTCGGATTTCTGGCGCGAACATCTCTTCGATACCGGCGTGGCCGGTGAGTCCGAAGTGCTATGGGTCAAGTACCGGAACGCTGACGAAACGGTCGCAAGCCTCGAAGCCCATTGGCTCACGCAGCAAGCCATCGTGCCGCTGACCGCGCCTGTCATCCAGATCGTCGCAACGAGCACGGAGGGCGGCCAACCCGATATGGAATCACTGCGTGCGTTTTGGGTGCCGCAAGGCGAGGGTGTCTGCATGCGGCCGCACTGCTGGCACGCAACGCGCGTGTCGCAAGGCGAGTCGACGTGCCTGATGCTCACCCGGCGCTCGACCACCTACGACCTGGTCGTCCATCTGGAGACGGGAGCGCCGGCGTGCGAAAGCGCAATCAAGTCGATTCCGACGCATAGGCTCGTGGGGTTGTAGTTCCCAGGACCACGTCCCTCTCAAGCCCGCTTCAACCGCTCCAGCTTACCCGCCGCCGCCATCCGATCGTCGTGTGTTTCTCGCAGTATGTCGACGAATTCCATGGTCAAACGAGTTCGCGGCTGATGCGGGGGAAACAGCAAATAAATGGGAAACAGGACCGCTGGCGTGAATGGACGGATCTCGATGCCAGGACCGGCAAAATCTTGTGCAACGATGGGATGCGACAGCGTCACGCCCATGCCGCAGCGAACCATCTCGCAGCAGATGGCGGAGTATTGAGCCTCGATTGCCATCACCCGTTCAACGCCTGCATGTGCGAAGACCTCGTCCATCTGTGCGCGTGTGCCGTCGCCATGACACAGCGATATATAGGGTTCTCCCTGAAAATCTTTCGGCTTCAGCGACGTTTTTTTCGCCAGCCGATGACCCGCAGGCAGCACACCTACCGCCGCCACTTTCGATAACAACTCGACCTCGCAATTGGACGCCTCGCTGGGATAGATCGCGACCCCAAGGTCGCAGAACTGCGAACTCGTCCAGTGATTGACGGTGCCTGAGGTGTTCACGTGCAGCGAGATGGTGACTTCCGGATGCAATGCCTGGAAGCGCTGGATCGCGTGCGGCACGAGCGTCATTCCTGCCGACGGCATTGCTGCAATGCGCAATCGACCGGTTCCCAGATTCTTGATCTGGGCCGCCGCATTCGTCAGCCCCTGCAGGCCCACATACGCGCGTTCCACTTCGCGAAAAAATGCATTGCCCTCGCTGGTGGGAATCAACCGGACGCCGCTGCGCTGGAACAGCAACAGCCCGGTTTCGCGTTCGAGTTGCGAGATCAAGCGGCTGATATTGGGCTGCGACGTGAACAATTCCTTGGCTGCCGCGGTCATTGAACCCGCCAGCATGACCGCCCGAAACGCCTCTATGTGCTTAAGATTCATTGAACGAAACCCATATCATCCTTGTATGGATAGTTATTTTATTCTTATTGGACGATATGCCCTGCGACGAACAAAATAATTTTGCCTGACCACATTCCCCCAAGCGTTCGCGCCGCATAGTCTGGAGAACCGCACATGAAACAACTGCAGCAAATCCGTTGCCTGTCGTCTACTCATTTGTCTTCTCGTTCGTATCTGCGGCCGCTGCTGGCCGCGCTCGTTTGTGCCGGGGCGTTGTCAGGATCGCTGCTGGCGCACGCTGAAACCACGCTGTATGTGGCGAATGTCGGCGGCTCGAACGAGACCATGTATCGCGACAAGATCATTCCGCCGTTCGAGAAGGCGCACGACGTCAAGATCGTCTATGTGGCGGGTAATTCCAGCGACACACTCGCGAAATTGCAGGCGCAAAAAGGGCATCAGCAAATCAACGTCGCGGTAATGGATGACGGTCCGATGTACCAGGCGATGCAGATGGGTTTGTGCGCGAAGGTCGAGGAAGCTCCGGTGATGAAGGACCTGTATCCGCTTGCGCGTCTTGGCCCGACGTCGGTGGGTGTCGGCATGGTCGCGACCGGGATTGGCTATAACGCGGACGCCTTCAAGAAGATGGGCCTGCCCGCACCGGATTCCTGGAGCGTGCTGTACGACAAGCGCCTGAAGGGCAAGCTCGGCATGCCGCCTATCACCAACACATACGGCCTGCATACGCTGGTAATGCTCGCCCGTTTGAATGGCGGCGGCGAGAAGAATATAGATCCGGGATTTACCGCGATGACCAAGCAGGTTGCACCGGATGTCCTCTCGTGGGCGCCGACGCCCGGTGAGATGGACGGCCTGATGCAAAGCGGCGACGTGATCCTCGCACCGTATGGCAGCGGCCGCGCTGTTGCGCTGCAGAACACCGGTTTCCCGCTCAAGTTCTTTTATCCGAAAGAGGGCGGCGTCGCGCTGCAGGTCGGCGCCTGCGCCGTGGCCGAGAACGCGCAGCCCGCGTTGTCGCAGCAGTTCATTCAGTATCTGTTGAGCCCGCAAGTGCAGATGATCCAGGCGCAGGCGATTGGCCTCGGTCCGGTCAACAAGACCGTGCAACTGACGCCGGAAGTGGCGGCGCGCGTGCCGTATGGTCCTGAGCAGATATCGAAGCTGGTCGCAGTGGACTGGACGACGATCAACCAACATAGAACCGAGTGGACCGAACGCTGGAATCGCAGCGTGGAGCGGTGAGCTTCACGCTGATCTATCGGACCCGACCGCCGACTTTAACTCACGGACGCACATGAGCTTTCTGACCCTCAAAGGCATCTCGAAGCACTACGGCGACTTCACCGCGATCGAGCATATTGACCTCGATGTTGAGCGTGGTGAGTTCCTGTCGCTGCTCGGTCCATCCGGTTGCGGCAAGACCACGACCCTGCAGATGATCGCGGGTTTTGTCACGCCAAGCACCGGCACCATCCTGCTCGATGGTCGCGACATCACGCATGAGCGGCCAGAGAAACGTGGCATGGGTGTGGTGTTCCAGAGCTATGCGTTGTTCCCGCATATGACCGTGAACGGCAACGTCGGCTTCGGCCTGGAAATGCGCAACATGAAACGCGCGGCACGCGCCGAACGTGTGGCCGAAGCGCTCGACCTGGTGCGTTTGAACGGACTGGGCGGCCGTTATCCGAAAGAGTTGTCGGGTGGCCAGCGGCAACGTGTGGCGATTGCCCGCGCGCTTGCCATGCGTCCCGAACTACTGTTGCTCGACGAACCGATGTCCAATCTCGATGCCAAGTTGCGCGAGGAAATGCACATCGAATTGCGGTCGATTCAAAAGCGCTTGGGCATCACAACCATTCTTGTCACGCACGATCAGGTCGAAGCCATGACCATGAGCGATCGCATTGCGGTGATGCATCGTGGAAAGATTGCTCAACTGAGCACGCCGTTCGAAGCGTACGAGCGGCCCGAGACGCCGTTTGCATCGGCATTTCTGGGGAAAACCAATCTGCTGCCCGGCGCGGTATTGCGTCTCAACGCGCGCTGCGCTGAAGTCGACGTGGCGGGCATCACGCTCAAGGTGCCCCACGAAGGCCGCGATGTGCAGGGCGAGGTGAACGTGTATATCCGCCCGGAGAAGGTTCATCTCACGACCATGGATACAGCAGGTGTGCGTGCTACTGGCCGCATCACCACGCGGGTATTCACCGGCAACCAGTGGCTTCTGCTGATCGATACCGGTCTTGGGCAACTGAGCGTGGCGCAGTCGAACAACGGCGCACCGCCGCCCGATGAAGGCGCGCAAGTCGGCGTGGCATGGTCGGACGACGACTTGCGTGTGCTCCAGAAGGAGGGACACCATGGCCACGCTTGACAACGATCGCGCGGGCGCCGCGCCGTGGCTCCTGTCCGCCCCCGCGTTGCTGTTATTCGGCAGTCTGCTGCTGGTGCCGCTACTGTTGACGCTGGTGTTGTCCTTCCACGTTTTCAGCGACAGCCAGGGCACGCTCGCCACCTACACGCTGCGCAACTACCTCGAAGTCATCACCGATCCCTACTACGGCGCAATCTTCGCGCGCACCGCAGGCATGGCGTTCGCCGTGACCTTCCTCTGTATTCTGCTTGGCGTGCCCGAGACCATCGTGCTCGCGCGGATGAAACGCCCGTGGCAGTCCATCTGCCTGCTCATCGTGCTCGGTCCGCTGTTGATATCGGTGGTGGTGCGCACGCTCGGCTGGCAGATCCTGCTTGGTAACAACGGCGTACTGAACAATGCGTTGCAGGCGCTTCACATCACGGATGAACCTGTCCGTCTGGTCTTCACCATGACCGGCGTTGTGATCGCGCTGACGCACGTGCTGGTGCCCTTCATGGTGATGTCGGTATGGGCGACGTTGCAGAAGCTGGATCCGCAAGTGGAATGGGCCGGCCGGTCGATGGGCGCCTCGCCCTTTCGCGTGTTCCGGCGTGTGGTGCTGCCGCAGATCCTGCCGGGCATCCTGTCTGGATCGATCATAGTGTTCGCGCTCTCGGCATCCGCATTTGCAACGCCCTCGCTGATCGGCGGTCGACGTCTCAAGGTGGTTGCGACCGCCGCGTACGACGAGTTCCTCGGTACGCTGAACTGGCCTTTGGGCGCGACAATCGCTGTCCTGTTACTGATTGCCAACGTGGCAATCGTGCTGGGCTGCAGTCGTCTTGCCGAGCGCCGCTTCAAGCACATCTTCGATTGAACCGGGAGACGTCATGAAACAAAACGGATTCCTGGGGCTGCTATTCAACGCGCTGTTTCTCGCGTTCATCGCAGCGCCGCTGGTTGTCGTGATCGCGGTCTCATTCACCGACAAGGGCTTCATTTCCCTGCCGTTCGATGGTGCGTCGCTGCGCTGGTTCAGAGCGCTCCTGCACAACGACCAGATTGTCGATGCCTTCTGGCTCTCGGTGCGCCTCGCGCTGGTGGCGGCGACAATCGGGGTAGCGCTCGCGTTGCCGGCGGCGCTGGCCATTGCCCGATATCGCTTCCCCGGACGCGGCGCGCTGACCGGCTTTTTCCTCTCGCCCATGATGATTCCCGCCGTGGTGCTAGGCATCGCGTTCCTGCGATTCTTGAGCTTGCTTGGACTCGGCGGGTCGTTCTGGGCGCTCTGCGCGACGCACGTGATCATTGTGTTGCCCTACGCGTTGCGGTTGGCGTTGTCATCTGCTATTGGCCTTGATCGCGATGCCGAACGGGCGGCATTGTCGTGCGGTGCGAGTCGCTTCACCGCCTTTCGCCGCGTCGTGCTACCGATGATCCGCACTGGCGTGGCCGGCGGCTGGGTGCTGTCGTTCATCCAGAGTTTCGACGAACTCACCATGACCATTTTTGTCGCGACACCGGGCACGACCACGCTGCCCGTCGCGATGTATAACCAGATCGCGCAGACGATCGATCCACTGGTGGCCTCCGTGTCTACCGTGTTGATCGTCGGCACAATCGTACTGATGCTGGTGCTCGACCGGATGGTTGGTCTGGACCGCGTCCTGATTGGAGAAACACGATGAGAGGTCATTCAGTCGACAGTCCCGATGTGCTGGTGGTCGGGGGTGGGCTGGTAGGAACCGCGGTGGCCTACGGGCTGGCGCGCGAAGGGGCAAAGGTCACGGTGCTGGACCAGGGCGATGGCGGCTTTCGCGCGTCGCGCGGCAATTTTGGGCTGGTGTGGGTGCAGGGCAAAGGCTACGGTTTGTCCCCGTACGCGCGCTGGTCGCGCAGTTCGTCAAGACTGTGGCCGGGGCTCGCAGCGGCGTTGCTGGAAGAGACCGGCATTGATGTATCGCTGAAGCAGCCGGGCGGTTTCCACCTGTGTTTCTCCGACGAAGAATTGGCTGAACGCGAGAAGCGTCTCTCCACGCTACAGACAGAGCTTGGCGGTGAGTATCCGTATCAACTGCTTGATGCGCGGGAGTTGCGCGAACGTATTCCGGTCGTAGGACCTGAAGTCATCGGCGCAAGTTATACGCCCATGGACGGCCATGTGAATCCGCTCAAGCTGCTGCGTGCGCTACACGACGCCATGCAACGGCGCGGCGTGACGCTCATCAACGGCGAAGATATCGGACGGATCGTTCCTGAGCCGAACGGCTTCGCCGTGCACAGCAAGAACGCTGTGTGGCGCGCGCCGAAAGTTGTCCTGTCTGCAGGCCTTGGCAACCGCGCGCTCAGCGCCCAAGTGGGTCTGCATGCGCCGGTTGCACCGAATCGCGGACAGGTGCTGGTCAGTGAACGTGTCGCTCCGTTCCTGCATTACCCGACCATCAATGTGCGTCAGACCGATGAAGGCTCGGTGCAGTTCGGCGACTCAATGGAAGAGGTTGGCTACAACGACTTCACCACCGCTGATGTGCTGTCGACCATCGCGCGGCGCGGCGTGCGTGCATTCCCTTTGTTGAAGAACGTGCGGCTGGTACGCACGTGGGCTGCGCTGCGTGTCTACAGCCCCGACGGCTTCCCGATCTACGAACAGTCGCTGCAGTATCCGGGCGCGTTCGTCGTGACCTGTCACAGCGGCGTGACGCTCGCGGCGGCGCATGCCATGCGCATCGCTCCATGGATCAAGGGTGGTCCGATCCCCGATGAACTCACCGCATTCCGGGGTGGCCGTTTTCTCGCCGCCGAGCACGCGACCAGTCATGCTCACTAGCCGCTTCAACGTCTCGCTTGCATCGGCTCCGGCAGCAACGGCTTGCCATTGCCATTGCCGTTGTCCACTTGCCGCGATGCGTC
>NZ_JAQGMM010000666.1 GCF_028292365.1 Caballeronia sp. | reverse complement strand
CGAAGGTCCAGTGGCCCGCGGCATCAACGATGGATAGCTGCGCGCCCGGCCATACGTCGGCCAAGGCCTGCGCCTGATCGGCGGGACACACCATGTCAAAGCGGCCATGCACGAGCACGCACGGCAGATGCGCAATCCTGCCGATACGCGGCAACAACGGCTCCGGCGGCAACTCGTGCGCCATGTAGTGGTGCTCCAGCAGCGACATGGAGATCGCAGCGGCGTTGGCCTCGCGGGTGGATTCGGGGGTCGCCGGCTCAGCTTGAGCTGGATCATGAGCTGGATCAGCCTGCGGCGCTTCTGGCAGCGTGGCGGTGGTTTGCACGGCATCGATTTGAGCCGCTGCTTGACCCGCCATTGCCGAAGCGCCGGCTTTCGATTCGTCGCCTTTCGATTCGTCCTTTTGCGCCTGGTCAGCAGTCTTCTTCGCCGCGGGTTTATTCACGACCGATAACGTCGCCTCGAATCCTGACCACGCACGGGCGAGCTTGATGCCGGCGTCATCGAAACGGGCGAGCGGCGCGCCGGTGAGCGCCAGGATCTCGGCGGCATTGCGCGGACGCTGGCCACTCGCGGTCTCGATGGCATCCAGGAACGCCCGGTGCGCGTCCGGAAACACGCGCTGCACATCCCACAGGAACCAATCGATATCCTCCTTGCGCGCGAGGAAAATCCCGCGCAGCAAAAAGCCGAGGCAGCGTTCGGGATGCGTCACGCCATAGCTAAGCGCGAGCGTCGTGCCCCACGAGCCGCCGAACAGCGCCCATTTCTCGATGCCGAGCGCGACCCGCAACTTCTCCATATCGCCGATAAGATCGTTCGTACCGTTGTGCTCCAGCTTCCCAAACGGCGTGGATTTGCCGCAGCCGCGTTGATCGAAGAAAACCGTCCGCCACTTCGACGCATCGAGCACGTCCGCCCACTTCAGGTTCATCGCGCCGCCGGGGCCGCCGTGGACAATCAGCATCACGGGGGCGTCTTTCGGTCCTTGTGCGCGCCAGTACATGGCGTGGCCATCGCCGACATCCAGCAAGCCGTCCTCGTAGGCGAGCGCCGGCTCGGTGGTTGGCTTGGCGGCATCGCCATTCGTCGATTCCCCCTTCAACTCGCCCTTCATTTCGCTGTTTGCTTCGTCCGTCATTGCAACTCCGTTAAAGAGAGGCTGGTGCCTCTCTGATTGTCATCGGGCGATTAGCTCAGGGGCGGGCTCAGGACCGAATCCGGGACATGCGCCGCCGCACACGCTATCCTTCGGGTTTCGCACGCGGGCTCAAACGTCGGGCCGGTCAGCCTGTCCCGAGACGCTTTGCAACCCGCCGCATCTCTTTCGCACACTTTTACCACTGTCCATTTCTTAATGCATCGAACCTTCGTCAAGTGGCTATTCGCGACCTACCTGCTTGGCAGCGGTACGGTGTGGTCGATCCTGATTCTGCCTTTGTTTCCGTTCGTCGGTCGTGGCGGCCGTTATTGGCTCGCCAAACAATGGTGCCGCGCGATGGTCAAGATGATGCGCGTGATCACCGGCGTATCGTGTTCAGTCGAAGGGTTGGAGAACCTGCCGAACGAACCATTCATCATGCTGTGCCGGCATGAGTCGACATGGGAAACACTCGCGTTCATGGCGCTGTTTCCGCGCCGCATCAGTTTCGTTTTCAAGAGCGAACTCAAGCGCATTCCGTTCTTCGGCTGGGTGCTGAAGGGCCTGGATATGGTGAGCCTGGATCGCGGTTCGCCCCGTCAGGCGCATCAGGCTGTTACGCGTGAGTGCGCGGAAAAGCTTGCGCTGGGCGATGTGGTGGTGATCTTTCCGGAAGGCACGCGGGTTGCGCACGATGCGCCGCTCAAGCTGGCTTCGGGCGGTGTGAGGCTCGCGTGTTCCACGCAAGTGCCCGCCGTGCCGGTCGTGCATAACGCCGGCAAATACTGGCCGGCAAAAGGCTGGCCCGATCAGCCCGGGCATATCCGCGTGATCGTGCTGCCGCCCTTGCCCGCCGATTGTGTGGTGCCGCAAGAGTTGAACCGGCTTGCGCAAGAACGCATGGAAAAGGAACTGGCCCGGCTGGCCTGAGCTTGATTCTGGGCTCGAACGGCATCGGCTACGCAGGCCACGCGCCAGGCAACCCGTGGTAAGCAGCGGCTCGATGCGCTGCGTCAGAACGGCCGACGGCGCTTCGCCGCGCAGAGCCGGTCCACCGCCGACATGAGCGCTTCCATCTCGACGGGCTTCTGCAAATAGCCGTCATAGTGAACGAAAGCCGGCGGGTGCGGATGACCCGAGATCATCAGGAAGGGAATGTGCGCCATGGCCGAGTTGGTCTTCATCGTCTGGCATAACAGCGCGCCGCCGAGCCCCGGCATCATCCAGTCCGACACCACGATGTCCACGCTGTGCTCGCCCAATAATGCAAGCGCACCGTTGCCGTCGAACGCGGACAGTACCGTGCAGTCCGCCGACTGCATGCACAGGGTCCAGGCTTCGAGGGTGGCGGGGTCGTCATCGACGAGCAATACGGTTTTCATCTTGCTGGCGGCTTTGATGATCGTCCTGATGATTGGAGAGTTGCGGAGTCAGACAGCGCAAA
>NZ_JAQGMM010000396.1 GCF_028292365.1 Caballeronia sp. | reverse complement strand
CTATCGACTTCGATGCCCCATCCGAACAAGTCGCGCAGCGCCTGATCGGCGCAATCTTCACGGTCGATGGCGTCGGCGGGAGGATCGTAGAGACAGAAGCCTACGATCGTGAAGATCCGGCGTCGCATACCTTCTCCGGACCGACACCTCGCAACGCCGTCATGTTCGGGCCATCCGCGCACGTCTATGTGTATCGCTCGTACGGCATTCACTGGTGCCTGAACTTTGTTTGCCGTGAAGAAGGCCACGGCGCGGGGGTGTTGATCCGCGCAATTGAACCGCTGACCGGTCTCGATGCCATGCGTCAACGACGCGGCCTCGAACCATCAAAGCTGTTGTGCTCGGGACCGGGACGCGTCGCGCAGGCCTTGGGCATCACGCACGGCAACAACGGCATGTCCCTGCTTGAGGCGCCGTTTCACATTGAAGCGCCGGAGGAGGACTATCCGCTCGCGACGGGGCCGCGCATCGGCATCACGAAGGCGATGGATGTACCCTGGCGCTTCGGGCTCGCGGGATCGAAATTCCTCAGCAAGCCGTTCCCAAAAGTCTGATCAAACACCGGGCGACTCGTGTTGCGCTTTGCGCTTGCCGCGCTCTCGCCCGCCTATCCGGCCGCCCTGCCTATTACGCCAAAAGCTAGCAATGGCTGCTCCCGCGGCACCCTTATTGCTCTACGGAACCATGCTTGCCAGACAGCATCCGACCGGCCCCAACCGTTCGATAAAGGGGAATGCACATGAAACGCTCGCATCTTCCACATCGGTTTATCGAAGTGCTGCTTGCGGCCGCGATTGTCGGATGCAGCGGGGGCGGCGGAGACTCGAACACCAGTAGTTCTGCTGCCGCGTCCGGCGCCAGCGGGGCGGCACCCGCGCCCGGGGCCAGCGGGGTCGCTCCCGTGCCCGGCGCCAGTGAGGCGGCTCCTGCGTCCGCCGCGTCGAGTCCGGCCACCGCTTCGGGCACGCCCGCAGCATCCGGCGCGGGCACTGGCTCGCCATCGGGTTCCGCACCCACCACACCCGTGGTCAACGCCGCTGACGTCGCGACTTATCACAATGACGTCGCGCGCACCGGCCAGCACCTCAACGAGACCGCCCTGACCCCGGCCACGGTGAAGTCAGCGACGTTCGGCAAGCTTGGTTTCTACAGCGTGGATGGTCCGGTCGACGCCGAGCCGCTTTATCTTTCAAACATGACGATTGCCGGCGGCACGCACAACGTGCTGTACGTCGCGACGGAAAATGCGAGCGTCTACGCATTTGATGCCGATACGGGCGCTGTATTGTGGAAAACGACTACCCTCGCCAGCGGCGAAACGCCCAGCGACACACTCGGCTGTTTCCAGATTTCTCCGACGATCGGCGTGACTGCGACGCCTGTTATCGATCGCTCGCGTGGTCCGAATGGCGCAATGTATGTAGTCGGCATGTCCAAGACTGCAGCCGGCGCGTATCACCAGAGAATCCACGCACTCGACGTTACGACGGGTGCTGAATTGTTCGGCGGTCCGACGGAAATCACGGCGTCGTATCCGGGCACCGGCGCTAATAGTTCGAACGGCAACGTGATCTTCGACCCGAAACAATATGCCGAGCGTCAGTCGCTGCTGTTGTTGAACGGCACGATCTACACGGGCTGGACTTCGCATTGCGATGTCCAGCCTTACACCGGCTGGGTGATTGCTTATAGCGCGGATACGCTGAAGCAAACCAGCGTGCTCAATCTCACGCCGAACGGGTCCGGTGGAGCGATCTGGATGAGCGGCGCGGGCATGGCGTCGGATGGAACCTCGATCTATCTGCTCGATGCGAACGGCAGCTTCGATGCCACGGTCAATGCGGCCGGCGTGCAGGTATCGGGCGACTACGGCAATGCGTTCCTGAAGCTGGGAACGACGGCCGGTTTGTCGGTGGCTGATTATTTCGAGGCATCGAATACGATCCAGGAATCGGCCGCCGACGAAGACCTGGGTTCAGGCGGTGCGCTCGTGCTGCCCGACCTCACCGATGCCGCCGGCACGGTGCATCATCTTGCGTTGGGCGCGGGCAAGGATTCAGTCATCTACGTGGTCAACCGCGACTCGATGGGCAAGTACAACCCGGTGGCGGACGCCATTTATCAGGAGTTGGCCGGACAAATCAACGGCCCGGTGTTCAGCATGCCGGCGTACTTCAATAACACGGTGTACTTTGGCGCATGGGGTGACACCATCAAGGCTTTTTCGATCAGCGGGGCGCGGCTGTCAGCGGCGCCGGTCAGTCACACGCCGAACAGTTTTGGCACGCCCGGCGCAACGCCGAGCGTCTCGGCCAACGGGACATCGAATGGCATTGTGTGGGCTGCGGAGAACGGCAACATCGCGGCACTGCATGCGTATGACGCGACCAACCTGGCGAACGAGTTGTATAACAGCAATCAGGCGGGTGCGCGCGACCAGTTCGGTCCGGGAAACAAGTTCATCACGCCGATGATCGCGAACGGAAAAGTGTATGTGGGAACGTCGAGCGGCGTGGCGGTGTTCGGGCTGCTCGGTAGTCATTGAATCTCATCAGGCGCTGCATGCACGCACACAGCGCCCGCGCTTTTTATACGGTCTCGGTTTAGGGAGTCGCACCAGGACACTTGGTCAGGGTTGCGAAGTATTTTCAGCCCTGCATCAATTGCGCCAGCGCCTTGAGTTGCACACCTTCCGGGTCGGCGAGGTCGTAAAGAATGGAGAAGTGGTCTGCGCCCGGTATCGGAAAATAGGACACGTGCTCACCCGCGTCGGCGCAGGCATGAGCATAGTCATGCGAATGGCGAACGAGTTCGGGCAGTTCCGCATCGCCGACGGAGACGACCATCGGCGCACCGCAGCCGATATGCCGCATTGGGCTGAAACGCGCGATTTCCTCCGCCGATAACCCAAGCTTGTCGTTCAGCCGGCCTGCGCTGATGGGTTCAAGATCGAAGAGACCGCTCACGGGCAGCGCGTATTTGACCGCCGGATGGTAACGGTGCATCGCTGTCAGATGACCGCCTGCGGAATGACCGCCGAGTATGAGTGTCGTATGGCCCTGTTCGACGAGGAAGTCGAGCAACCGTCCGATCTCGCTCACAATTTGCGTCATCGAAGCGGTCGGCGCCAGCGTGTATTCGGCCACAACTACGTTCATGCCGCGGGCAAGCGGCCCTTGCGCGACGAAGGCGCAGAGTTCCTTGTCGCAGCTTTGCCAGTAACCGCCGTGGACAAAAACGAAAGTTGGAGCGATGGATGGGTGCCCGCTCACAACTGGGAAGAAATCGAAGCGCTCGCGGGGAGCGGCTCCATACCTGACGTCGAAATCGCCTGAATGCAATGCGTAGAACGCCGCGCTGCGAGTCTCAAAGTCGGCGGGGGGATTGCCGTTACTATAGGCCGCGTCGAGAGTCGCGCGATCCATGTTGCGCCACGAGAGGTTCATGCATTGATCTCCTTGAAAGTTTGAGCTTACACGGTCTATTTTTCCAGGAGCAGTGTAAGGAATTTCAAACGGTCTGCATCGGGAGACGACGACCGCATTGACAGCGATCGAAACCGCGGACGAAGCCCACATTTGCGAACCAATGGGCGATGGGGCCGAATCTCTTCGCAAAAGCGACGTAGGACACAGCGTAACGCCTAAGAGCAGCGTTATTTTGAGATGATCGTTTAATAATTAGTAAAGCTAATTTAACGATCGGTAGAAAGCGGCCTTATATATGGGATGCTCGTTCGCAAGTTGACCAGGCTCCCTGTCGCCCATAGAGTTGATCGATAGCAACGCATTAAGCGATCACAAACGGATTGCAAATATCAACGCCGCGGGAAAGACCGCAGCGCTGAAACAGCGTCGAGAAAACCAGGGGGAGAAAGAATGCAGGGTCAATCACCGGCCGTCGACGGCGAACGAGTTATTAGACGCGCCACGTTAAAACTCATGCCGTTGCTTGGCTTGCTCTATTTGATCGCTTATCTCGACCGGCAAAACATAGGTTTCGCGAAACTGCAGATGGTGGCCGATCTCGGTGTGAGCGAAGCAGCCTATGGGTTGGGTGCCTCACTGTTCTTTATCGGCTACCTGCTGTTCGAGATACCGAGCAACATCATGCTCGATCGAGTCGGCGCCCGCCGATGGTTCGCGCGGATCATGCTGTCGTGGGGCGCGGTTACGGTCGCGCTCGGCTTCACGCACAACACCGCCATGCTTTACATCCTGCGCTTTCTGCTCGGCGCCTGTGAGGCCGGGTTTTATCCAGGCGTGCTGTACTACTTGACGCTCTGGTTTCCCGTGCGCCACCGCGCGAGGCTGATCGGCTATTTCATGATCGGCAGTGCGCTCGCCAATGCAGTGGCCGCGCCAATCGGCGGCGTCCTGCTGGACTTCGACGGTCTGCTCGGCATGCGCGGCTGGCAATGGGTGTTTATCGTCACGGGCATGGCGGCGGTGCTGATGAGTCCGGTGGTCTGGAAGGTGTTGCCCGAGTCGCCACAAACCGCACGCTTTCTCACCGGGCCAGAGAAAAGCTGGCTGCTGAAGACCTTGCAAGCCGAGGCCGCTCGCATTGCGCCGACCGGCCACACCAACCCCTTTGCAGTGCTGCTGGACCGGCGCGTGTTGCTGATGTCGTTTTATTTTCTGTTCTTCCCGCTGTCGGCCTATGGTCTGAGCTACTGGCTGCCGACGGTCGTCAAAGGATTCGGCGTCAGTAACACCGTCAACGGCTTGCTGAATGTCATTCCCTGGTTGATGGTCGGCTTTGTACTATGGTGGGTGCCGCGTCACTCCGTCGCGAAGAACGAGCAGACGTGGCACATTGTCGTGCCGGCATTGCTAGGTTCGTTTTTCCTGCTACTAAGCGTCTTCGTTCCCGGCAATGCGCTGCAGTTTATTTGCCTGTGCTTCGCAGCGGCCGGCATATTCGCCGGGCAACCGGTGTTGTGGTCGTTGCCAGGCCGTTTTCTGACCGGCGCCAACGCCGCAGCAGGCCTCGCAGCGATCAATTCAATCGGTAACCTGGGCGGATTCATTTCGCAAAACGTAGTGCCAATGATCAAGGATCGCACCGGCAGCGTCATCGCACCGATGCTGTTCCTGTCCGCTTGTCTCGCGTTCGGTGCAATGATGACTTTTGTGATGCAGGCGGTTATCCGCAAGTCAGAGCGGCGCGCGACAGACGCTCAAGCCGTTCCTCCAGGTCCAGCAGGCTTGCAGGATTGAACGCGCCAAATAAGGTTTTTTCTATGCGCTAGCAGTTGAACAAGACTGATCGAAGCGCAACGTCACATTCATTTAATTAGTATATCTATCTTATAAAAATATCGATGAATTCAAGCCTGTGAAGCTTCGGAATCAACAACCATTTGTTCGAGAGTATTCGCATGAAAAGACTTATAACCGCTGGCGTCTGTCTCGCTTCCTATACTTGCGTTGGCCATGCACAGAGCACCGTTTCACTGTACGGCGTTATCGATGTCGGATTTGTGTACAACAATAATGCGCATGGCGCGAAACAGTATTCGATGGTTGCTGGCTCGCTTAAAGGCAATCGCTGGGGGTTACTCGGCAAAGAGGATCTGGGCGGTGGCTACAAAGCGGTGTTCCTGCTCGAAAATGGTTTTTCGGCGGCAAACGGCGCTCTCGGACAAGGTGGCGCCGAGTTCGGCAGGCAGGCTTATGTCGGTTTGAGTGGTCCAGCAGGGACGGTCACGCTTGGCCGGCAATATGATTCGATCGTCGATTACGTCGGTGTGATGAAGGCGGGCGGCGATACGGTGGGCGGTTACGCTAGTCACCCCGGAGACCTGGACAACACGGGAAATAGCTATCGCGTCAACAACGCGATCAAATACACGAGCGCTGGCTATCGAGGCATTACGTTCGGCGGTGTATTCAGTCCAGGTGGCATCGCAGGCGATTCACAGCGGAATCGGATTTATTCATTCGGAGTGGGCTATAAACAGGGGCCGCTTGCGCTCGGTGCCGCTTACCTCGTCGCACGTAATCCGAATTTCTCCTACTACGGCAACAACCCGGCGTCGAGCGTCACGGGCTCGAACATGGCGTCGGTCCCCATCTATTCAGGCTACGCGTCAGCGCAGACGCTGCAAACCGCTGGCGCCGCGGCGGCGTACACGTTCGGCAATGCGACGGCTGGGCTCGTCTATACCAACGCTCAATTCAGGGACCTGGATTCAAATGCTGCCCTGAACCCTCGAGCGTTGGGCGGCGAAGCCGTGTTTAATACGCTGGAAGCCAATTTCAGGATTTCGCCGATACCAACCATCATGGTGGGCACATCGTATGCCTACACGCGCGGTTCGCAGGCGACGAGCGGTGCTGCGGGCGGCGTCACTTACCAGCAACTCAATGTAGGGGCCGAATACTTCCTCTCGAAACGGACGGACGTTTACGCCGTCGTCTTCGGCCAGCACGCATCGGGGCGGGATTCGACCGGTGGCAATGCGGTCGCTGCCGTCTTCGGGCTCACTCCGTCATCGTCGAATACCCAGGTCGCAGCGACGGTTGGCTTGCGCCACAAGTTCTGAGTTAAGCGAGCGCACGCTGTGCAGCGTGCACGAGGCTTTTCACTCGTGTGAAGGCCCGGTCTCGATGCAGCTCACTCGCCGCAGATGCTCAGCAGGCTGGACGTGATTGCTGCGGCCAGTCATTGCGCGGGCAAAGGCGGCGATAGCGTCTCGTCACGTTTCCAGCGTCGGATAAAGTCTGGACAGCCGGCGACAGTCCACGCAAGTCACGACACCGAGCCTGGCTCCATGTGCGCCCTTCACGCTCTATCCCACGGCGCCACCCCTCCCATAACCTCAACCAGATAATCGATCATCACCCTCACCCGTGAGCTCAAATGCCTTCGGCTAGGGTACATCGCGAGTACAGCGATATCCGCCATATGGAACGCCGGCATCAGCGCCACCAGCCGCCCTGCTCGCAAATCATCGCCAATGATGAAGGTCGGCTGCCAGATCACTCCCAGTCCGGCAAGCGCCGCCGAGCGCGCGGTATCGCCGTTGTTCGTATGCATGTGGCAATTCACCCGAACGTTGTGCGGCTTCTCATCGACGTCAAGAAACTGCCACTCGTCACCGCTCGCGGCATACGTATAACCAATACAGCGATGCTCGCCCAAATCCGCGGGCCGCTCCGGCAAGCGCCGCTCCGCTAAATACGCGGGCGACGCGCACAGCACATTGCGCGACGCAGCGAGCTTGCGCGCCGCATTGCCCATCGACCCCGTGCGCGAAATACGAATGGCAAGGTCAACCCCTTCATCGACAATATCCACCACCCGGTCGATCAGCGATACATCCAGCTCGACATCGGGATATCGCCGCATGAACTCCGGCCATAACGGCGCAAGCTGCAACACGCCAAAGCTGACCGGCGCGTTGATCCGCAACCGCCCTCGCGGCTCGGCCGTCGATGACGACACCACCCCCTCCGTCTCGGCCACGTCATCGAGTATGGCGACGCAGCGCTCGTAAAGCGCCTCGCCACCCGATGTCAGCGATAACCTCCGCGACGTCCGGTTCAGCAGCCGCGTCCCCAGATGCGCCTCCAGCTCAACGATATAACGCGTCACGTTAGCCGGCGACGTATCGAGCGCATCGGCGGCGCGCGTAAAGCTGCCGCGCTTGACCACGGCTACGAAAACCTCATAAGCGCGCAAGCGATCCATTGAACGTCTCCGGTGCGGGTTATGCGATTGAGTGGTTGGGCGGGACTTCGATTCATGATTCATAAAAGCTGAACGATAAGACCATTTTCCGTGCCTGTTCGCAAGCTTCCGATGCGCTTACAGTGCGTCACATGGACCGGCGCATCGGGCACCGGCCAAGCTGAACAGAACGGAGAAACATCATGAATCGACTGACAGGAAAGGTGGCTATCGTCACGGGCGCAAGCGCCGGAATTGGCCGCGCGACAGCCAAGTTGTTCGCAGCGGAGGGGGCAAAGGTGGTGGTTGCAGCGCGCCGCGCGGCCGAACTGGAAACACTGGTGGCAGAGATCAGGGCAGACGGCGGCGAAGCCGTTTATCTCGCGGGCGACGTGCAATCGGAAGACCATGCAAAAGCCGTCGTCGCGCTGGCGATCGAAAAATTCGGCCGGCTCGACGCCGCTTTTAACAACGCCGGCACGCTAGGCGAAATGGGACCGAGCACCTCCGTTTCGGTGGAGGGATTCAACAACGCACTCGCCACCAACCTGACGAGCGCGTTCCTCGGCGCGAAACACCAGATCCCGGCCATGCTCGAACACGGCGGCGGGTCGATCATCTTTACATCGACGTTCGTGGGTTATTCGTTTGCGTTCCCAGGCACGGCTTCGTATGCGGCGAGCAAGGCCGGCCTGATCGGCCTCACGCAGGCGCTGGCGGCCGAGTACGGCGCGCAGGGAATCCGCGTAAACGCTGTGCTTCCGGGCGCCGTCGATACCCCGATGTACCGGGACATGAACGACACCGCCGAATCGCAAACCTTCGTCACCAACCTGCACGCGTTGAAGCGCGTTGCAACGCCGGAAGAACTCGCGCGTTCGGTGCTTTACCTGGCCTCCGATGACTCGTCGTTTGTCACTGGCACCGCATCGCTCGTGGACGGCGGCGCGTCCATCACGCGCACGTAAATTGTCTCCACTCCAATTACTCGAGAAAACATCATGACCCGACTCAACGGAAAACGTGCGCTGATCACTGGCGGCACTAGCGGCATCGGTCTGGAAACGGCCAAACAGTTCGCGGCGGAAGGCGCGCGCGTCATCGTGACAGGCACGAACCCCACGACCATCGCAGCGGCACAAGCAGAACTCGGCCCGGACGTGATTGTGCTGCGCGGCGACGCTGGCAATGTGGACGATCAAAAGCGGCTCGCCGCTCAAGTCGCCGAAACCTTCGGCCAGCTCGACGTGCTTTTCGTCAATGCGGGCGTGGTGGGCTTGCGGCCCGTCGACCAATGGACCGAAGCCGACTTCGACCGGTCCTTCGCGGTCAATCTTAAAGGGCCCTATTTCCTGATCCAGGCGCTGCTGCCCGTGTTCGCAAAGACGGCGTCAATCGTCTTCAATGGCTCGATCAACGCGCGTATCGGCATGCCGAATTCAAGCGTTTATGCCGCCACCAAAGCAGGACTGATTTCGCTGGCGCGGACCTTGTCGGGCGAGTTGATATCGCGTGGAATCCGCGTGAATGTGGTGAGCCCGGGACCGGTCGCCACGCCCCTCTACGGCAAGCTTGGGATGGAAAAAGAACAGCTCGACGGCGTAGCGAAAAGCATCCGCAGCCAGATTCCGGTGGGCCGCTTCGGCGAGCCGGTCGAGATCGCGAAAGCCATTGTGTTCCTTGCCTCCGATGAATCGAGCTTCACGGTCGGCAGCGAACTGGTGATCGACGGCGGCATGAGCAATCTTTAATCGCAGCACCGGCCCGGCCGCACGGATGGCGTTGCCGTCCGTGCCGGACCACCCCGTATAAACCCGCGCACGACAACCAAGCGGGCGTTTATAACGGCATCGTGGATGGAACGGCTCTTGCGCCGCTTTTCATGTCACTCACTCAAAGGAGGGCGACATGACGGACAAGCAGACAGACACTAACTATGCAGGCCGATCGCAAGAAGAACGCCGGGCGCAACGCAAGGGCGAAAAGCAGCGCGCGCAGGAACAACCCGGAGGTCATCTGGCGCAAGAAGGCACCGAACCGGACAAGCATCACAGCTCGGGACAACTATCCGAGGAGGGGAAAAAGGTCTGGCAAACCGGCTCGGGAATCGATGGCGGCGGCAAGAGCCGATAAACCTGACATCCCGCAGGGGTCTTCCATTTGGTAAAACGTGGAACAATGAGGGCTTAATGACTTTGCTACAGGCATCTGGAGCCCTTGATGAGCGCCACGCGCAACTCCCCCAACGCGTCTTCGGACATCGACGATCAAACTGATCACGCCGATCGTCCGAGCCGCGAAGAAGCTGAAGCCGCCGTTCGGGTTCTGATCCGCTGGGCCGGGGACGACCCTGCGCGCGAGGGACTTGTCGATACCCCATCGCGTGTCATCCGCTCTTACGAAGAGTTCTTCGCGGGCTATGCGCAGGATCCTCGCGAAATCCTGGCTCGCACCTTTTCCGAAGTGCAGGGTTACGACGAGATGATCGTGCTCAAGGACATCCGCTTCGAAAGCTATTGCGAACATCACATGGTGCCGATCATTGGCCGCGCTCACGTGGCGTATCTGCCGCGTGAGCGAGTGGTGGGCATTTCGAAGCTGGCGCGCCTGGTCGATGCGTTCGCGAAGCGCCTGCAAATCCAGGAAAAGATGACGGCGCAGATCGCCGACACGCTGGAAGAAGTCCTGCAACCGCTAGGCGTTGGCGTGATTTTGGAAGCCAATCATCAGTGCATGTCCACGCGCGGCGTGCATAAAGCCGGTGCGTCGATGGTGACATCGCGGATGCTGGGCACGTTCCGCGATGACCCTTCCACACGCCGCGAATTCTTGTCCATCGTCGGACATTCCAGCGGGTTCAGCGTGTCGAATAGCTAAAAAGCTTGGGTGAGGTTCACTAAGGCTCACTCAGCCTCAGGCGCCGCGGCCATCGTCCGGCGCGTCGCCTGCACCGCCTTCGCGGATCTTGCCTTGCGAGACGTTGCTGCCCGGCGGCACGCTATGCGTGAGCCAGACGTTGCCGCCGATCACGGAACCGCGTCCAATGGTCACGCGCCCAAGAATAGTCGCGCCGGCATAGATCACCACCTCGTCTTCCACTACCGGATGGCGCGCATTGCCCTTCACCAGCACGCCGTCATTGCCCGCCGGAAAACTCTTCGCGCCCAGCGTCACTGCCTGATACACACGCACGTGCTGGCCGATCACCGCGGTCTCGCCGATCACCACGCCCGTCCCGTGATCGATGAAAAAACTTGGCCCGATCGTCGCGCCCGGGTGGATGTCGATCCCCGTAGCCGAGTGGGCGATCTCGTTGATGAAACGCGCGAGCAAGGGTACGCCGAGCTTATGCAGGGCATGGGCCAGACGATGATGCGTCATGGCCCAGATGCCTGGATAGCAGAGCAGGATCTCCGTGATGTGCTGCGCAGCGGGGTCGCCCGCGAATGCGGCCTGGATGTCGCTTACCAGCAGCGCCCGGACGGCCGGCAACTGCGCGCCGAATTCACGCGCGAGCCCAAACGCGTGCATGCCGAGTTCGGTATCGCTCAGGTCGTGGTTCTCCGGCAAGAAACGCAAGGCGCGGCGAATCTGTTCGGAGAGCAGGCGCAAGGTGCTCTCAAGCGTGTGGCCGACGTAATAATCGACGCTCTCGGCGGTCAGGTCGGCATCGCCGTAATGGGTGGGAAACAGCGCCGAGCGCAGCCCATTGACGATCTTCACGATCGCTTCACGCGACGGCAATTCACGGATTCCAAGCGGATGGCGAGTGCGATGCAACGTTTCGCGCGACGCCCGCAAGTCAGCCACGATCTTGTCGAGGCCCCATTCGTGGGAGGGAGATTGATCTTCTACGGGGACAGTCTTGGGCATGTCGGGAGCTTGGGCGGATGACGCCGTGTTGAACGGCACGATCTAAACGATGCCCCGAGATTAACCGTTTTTCTGCAAGACTGCCGCCTGTGCGCAAAACCCGTTTCAGGTGCGCGCTCAGGACTTGGGGTCGACCTTCACGTGACTGGCGTCGATCCATCGAACCGCCCAGTCGCGGGCATGCGCAATGGCTTCGTCGGCGTTGCCAAAGCGCAGGTCGGCAGGGAAAAAACGATTAGCGACCAGTTCACCGTCGCTTGATCGCGAGATGACCACATAGGGTTGGAAACAGCCGTCGCCCTGACGTGCCGGTGCACAATTGAGTAAATAGCCGCGATGTGAAAATGCCGCGTCAAATTGCATGAGTCACCCTGATTTTAAGTGCCCCGCTGGATTCGCGATGGTCGTCTCCCGCTCGCTTGAAACGCGCGAATCCGGCAAGCGGCGCGAGGCCGTCCGGTGGCGCACGCAGGCCTGGCGAACAACAAATCATACTCTTGAGAAAACCCTCGTTGGGTTGAAAAAAATCAATTTGGCTTAGAACATTTACTGATGTTTTATCCCGTGGTTTATTCCTATATGTGAGTTGGCCCCGGGGTCGACCCGGCTTTGTACTGCGGAAACGCCGGAATGTTTCTTGCGTGGTGTCTCTTTGTTAACTTGAACCCAAGCGGAGCGAATCATGAACAACGCGCAGAATAATGAGTCGCAGGACAAGCAAGCGCAGCGCGCGGCCGACAGCCCGCTGAAGAAGCCGGAAACCGAAACCGCCAAAGCCCAACCTGGTGACGTGGCGGCGGCAGCGGAGGGCCGTGAAACGGGACCCAAAAAGGGGCTCCAAGCTGGGCCCGGACAGGCGGGTAGCAGCACGCCCGATTCATCGTTGGAAAATGCGGGGCCGCTCGGTGAGACCAACGTCACGCATCAGGCAATGGATGTTCTCAACGACGACACCCTGGACGATACCGTCGACGCTGACGGAAAAAATCGCGATGCCTCACGCGACGAAACCATGCTCGAGCACAACCCCAATGCGTTTGTCGGCGTGGATGCAACGCTAGTGAATTCGCGCTATGAACAAGGCGATGGCCTGGGCGGTTTCGATAGCCGTCCGGCTCGCAACGGGCTGGCGCTCGCGTTGGAGGAAGGGTTCAGTGTCGTCGATAAAGGCATGATTGCGCCGGACGTGGAGGAGGTCGAACGCCAGTACGAATTCGTCGAACGCGATCCCCACGGTTACAACTTGCGAGGACGCAGGCATTTCGCCATCAATCATGTCAGGCCATCGCGGCTGATCGAGATCCAGCGGCGCGAGAAATAACTTGGCGTTGGTTACCAAAAAAGAAGGGCCGAAAGCCATGGCGGCTTTCGGCCCTTCTTTCAGTTCATCCCCGGTTCATTTCTTTTCCGGCTTGTCCTTCTCATCGTCGGATTCAATCCGGGTCACGCCTCCTGTCGAAGGTGGATCGCTGGCGGGAAAGGTATCTTCCACGGCACGGTCGACGTCTTCTTCCTCTCGATGCGAATGCGGATGCTGTTCCTTCGGTTTCGTCGTGGTCATTCCTGACTCCTGGTCGGTAATCCATGTAAAGACTGCTATCGGATGCAGCGTCGTTGCAATCGCGTGGTGTCGTGTCGCTGCTTCCTGCCTTGTCTTGCGCTGTAGTCGCGATAAAAGTCACGACATAACCGCCAACAGAAATGCAGGCTTTCGTCAGGCAAACCGCCGCTGCATGCGCCGCCACGCGGGCTCTGCACATAAGCCTAAGTAATTGAAAGCAAGCGATGTTCCCAACTTTCCCTTGATCTGGCACGACCCGTGCATTAAGACTCCCGCGAATCAGACGAATGCAGCACGATGCATCGAAAAACCAAGCGGCGGGGGCCGGCATGAACACAACCAATACTTACTCGAACGACGCGTTACAGCCGTTACAGCAAAGGCATGGCCTGCGCGCATCGTGGCGTGAACAAGCACTTTCAACTGCACTGGTATGCCTCGGGCTGGCGTACGTCCTCTCATGGGCCGAGATGGGGCTGGCGTTGATGACCGGTCTGGACGAGCCCATTGCCGCGCTGATCGCATCGCGAGCGTTGATTGGTGGCTTGTACCTATGCGTGGCGTTCCGCCTGCAATGGGCACGCTGGATTACCGTGGTGCTCGGCTTTGCATCGGTCGTGCTGGTCGGTCCCATGCTAGGCGCCGAATGGCGGGCAATCCCTGTTGCCGCGCTCGTGACCGGCATCGTGCTGGTGTTCAAGCTGGCGGCATCGATCTTCCTGCTCTCGCCGGACGCGTCACACGGCACCCGTTGAAACTGAAGTTGAAGTGAAGTTGGAGTTCACCTGAGAGAAACGGCCCGGGACGCTTGTTCAAGCGGCCTGTAAAACGCACAATAGGAGCCCGTTTCTTCTTCGATGAGCCTCCCATGAAAATTGCCGTCATTGGTGCAACCGGCACAGTCGGCCGCGCCGTCTTCTCCGAATTCCAGCCGCGTCACGACGTGTTCGAAATTGGCGCCACGCGCGGTGCGCATCGCGTCGACCTGACCAAGATCGACAGCATCCATGCGCTGTTCAAGTCGATCGGTCAGGTCGATGCCATTGTTGCCACCGCCGGGCATGTTCACTTCGGCGAACTCGCGCAGATGACCCCCGAGCAATTCCGCATTGGCCTCGACGACAAACTCATGGGCCAGGTCAATCTCGTGCTGGTCGCGCAACAGTATTTGAACGACGGCGGTTCGTTCACGCTGACCAGCGGAATCGTGGGCGATGAACCCATCAAATACGGCGCAAGCGCCGCGGCGGTCAATGGCGCCATTGAAGGTTTCGTGCGAGGAGCCGCGATCGAACTGCCACGCGGCCTGCGCATCAACGTTGTGAACGCGACCATGCTGGAAGAAGCCCGTGAAGCGTTTGGCCCGTATTTTCGTGGCTTCGAAGCTGCATCCGGTGCGCGCGTTGCGCTGGCGTACAGCCGTAGCGTGGAGGGCCTTGAAACCGGCCGTATCTACAAGGTGCGTTGAATGGTTAGCGAATGGTCGAGGGACGATTATCGCGTCACCACGGACATCAGTTCGTTTGACTTCGACGTCGTGCATCGGTACTTGAGCGAGGTGGCTTACTGGTCGCCCGGCATCTCGCGCGAGAAGGTCGAGCGGGCTGCCACGCATTCGCTCGCGTTCGGCCTCTTTCATCGCGGCGTGCAGATTGGTTATGCCCGCGCGATCACCGACACCGTGAGCTTCGCGTATCTCGCCGATGTCTTTGTGCTACCAGGCCGTCAACGCGACGGCCTGGGCACATGGCTGGTGGAATGCGTGCTGGCGCATCCGGATTTGCAGGGCTTGCGCAAGATGATGCTGACGACTTCAAGCGCTCACACGCTATACGCCCGCTTTGGTTTTGCCGTGCCTGCGCAGCCGGAAAAGCTGATGGAAAAACACGCGCCGGAGTGACGCCGGGGTAATCTTTCAGCCGCCACTGACACCCTGCGTGTTGACGTAAAGCGAGTACAGGCCGTGACTCGCCGCCATGAACAAGCGGTTGCGATAACGGCCGCCAAAACACACGTTGGCGCAGCGTTCAGGCAACGCGATATGTCCAATCGCTTCACCTTGCGGCGTGAAGATCCTTACGCCGTCCAGTTCGTCGCTGCCCATGCCCCAGCCGCACCACAGGTTGCCGTGCACATCGACGCGAAAACCGTCGGGCGTGCCCTGCCCGGCATCGATCAATTCTCGCTGGTTTGTCAGCTTAAGGCCGTCGCTGGAAATATCGAAGGCGAGGATCTTGCGCGGCGATGCACGCGAATCGACGATATAAACCACCGACTCATCGGGCGAAAATGCGAGTCCGTTCGGACCGATCAGCGTGTCGGTCATCATGGTGATCTCGCCGCTCTTGCCATCCACGCGATACACCGCCGGCTTCAATTCTGGCGCCTTGCGCTCGCCTTCATAGAAGCCGTCAATACCGAAGGTCGGGTCGCTGAACCAGATCGAGCCATCGGATTTCACGATCACGTCGTTCGGTGAATTGAGCGGCTTGCCGTTGTATTGATCGGCAAGCACGGTGATCGAACCGTCGTACTCTGTGCGTGTTACGCGGCGCGTGAGATGCTCACACGTGACCAGCCGTCCTTCGCGGTCGCGAGTGTTGCCGTTGGCGTTGTTCGAAGGCTTGCGGAACGTGCGGACCTCGCCCGTTTCTTCGTCCCAACGCAGCATGCGGTTGTTCGGAATGTCGCTCCATACCAGCGTGCGGCTGTCGCCGAACCAGACCGGGCCCTCAGACCAGCGAGCCCCCTGATACAAACATTCGACCGACGCCATGCCGACACGCAGCGCGTTGAAGCGCGGATCGAGTACTCGGACGGCGGGATCGGGATAACGGCGCTCCATCTGTTTTCATCTCCTTGTTTGATTCATGTGTTTAGTTGGGTCCGAGTTCGCCATCGCGCAGGCGCCACAGGTTTAACGGGTTGTCATCCTGGAGTGCAAGCGGCAGCAAAGCTTGCGGCAGGTCCTGGTAACACACCGGCCGCAGGAAGCGTTCGATCGCCATCGCGCCAACCGAGGTCGCGCGGTTATCGGAAGTAGCAGGATACGGCCCGCCATGCACCATGGCATACGATACTTCAACGCCGGTCGGAAAGCCGTTCGCCAGAATCCGCCCGGCCTTGCGCTCAAGGATGGGCAGGAGACGGCGCGCGAGCGGCACGTCGTCGCTTTCCATCTGCAGCGTCGCCGTCAGCTGACCTTCAATACGGCGTGCCAAGTCGAGCATCTCGTCCTCGCTGCGGCAAATCACGATCAATGACGTCGGTCCGAATATCTCATCCTCGAGTTGCGGCGTGGAGAGAAATTTCTCGGCGCTCACCGTATAAAGCGCGGGCAGAGCCGGACATGACGCATCGGATTCGGCGCCCGTTGCAACGCGCTCCACGCCAGACTTGTCGCGCCGCGCAATACCTTCCTCATACGCGGCCGCGATGCCCGCGGTCAGCATCGTCTGAGCGCCTTTCTTTTCAAAAGCACTTACCGCGTAATCGATAAACGCCTGCAAATGCGGTCCTTCCAGCACCAGCACCAGACCCGGGTTCGTACAGAACTGGCCGACGCCGAGCGTGACTGAATCGACGAAACCCGTCGCCAGCGATTCAGCCCGCGCCGCCAGTGCACCCGGCAGTACGAAGAACGGATTGATGCTGCTCATCTCGGCAAACACGGGAATCGGCTCACGCCTCTTCGATGCGATCTCGATCAACGCCAGGCCACCCCGCCGCGAGCCCGTGAACCCGACCGACTTGATGGCCGGATGCGCGACCAGCGCTTCGCCGATCGTGTTACCTGCCCCGACCACCAGCGAGAAGACGCCTTCGGGCAAACCGGAATCCGCCGCCGCTTTCTGGATCGCGCGCCCGACCAGTTCCGAGGTGCCCAGATGCGCCGGATGTGACTTCACGACCACAGGACAACCCGCGGCGAGCGCGGCGGCGGTGTCGCCGCCGGCTACCGAAAACGCCAGCGGGAAATTACTGGCGCCGAACACGGCAACCGGACCAACGGGGATCTTTTGCAAACGCAAGTCGGGACGCGGCAGCGGCTTGCGTTCGGGCTGCGCCGAATCAAGCGTGGCAGCAAGCCAGCGGCCTTCGCGCACAAGCGACGCGAACAGTTTCAATTGCCCGATCGTACGGGCACGCTCGCCTTCCAGGCGCGCTTTGGGCAACGCAGATTCGGCTTGTGCGCGTTCAATCAACGTGTCGCCAAGCCCAACAATGTTGTCTGCAATCGCTTCCAGGAACTGCGCACGCGTTTCGAGCGGCGCGAGCCGGTAGGTATCGAATGCCTGCTCGGCAAGGTCGGCCGCGCGGGCGACTTCCTTTGCTCCACCGCCGCCAAAAGCCGGCTGCAAGTCGACACCGCGCGCCGGATCGAAGGCATGCAGTGTGGCGTCTTTTCCGCGCACCGCCGTGGCACCGATCAGCATTTCTCCCGTGATCTGCATGTGAACTCTCCTGAAAACAGCGACTATCGCGGACCGCGATGGTCGCCGTGAATGACAAAAAAACCCGCTGACATGAAGCACAAGCGTGAAGCGCAAGCGACCTTGCTCTTTGCCGTGGACTCTCACGCCGCACAGAAAGTTTCAGCGTTGTGCGGACGGACCCTGCGCTCGTTCCAGCGCTTCCTTCGCCGCCGTCGAAGCAAACTGCTGGCCCTGCCATCGTGCAACAGAACTTAAGGCATGGTCATGATGTAGGGCCTGCGTGACGATACGGCGTGAGCCAGCCCAAGCCGTCGGACGTGCCTGCGCGCGGCCGATACTCGCAGCCGATCCACCCGCCATAGCCGAGTGAATCGATGAGATCGAAAAGGTACGGATAGTTGACTTCGCCCGTATCCGGCTCGTTGCGGTAGGGCACGCCGGCAATCTGAATATGGCCGATGCCCGCGTTGCGCCGTTTCATGTCGCGGCGAAGCTTGACGGCCAGATCGCCTTCCACGATCTGGCAGTGATAGCAGTCGAACTGGACTTGCAGGTTCGGCAGGCCAATCTCTTCGCAAATCGCTTGCGCTTCATCCTGCCGGTTCAGGAAATAGCCGGGCATGTCACGCGTATTGATCGGCTCGATCACGATGGTGACGCGCGCCGTTTGCGCCATGCTAGCGGCGAGCGTCAGGTTCTTGATGTAGACATCGCGATGTTGTTCGCGCGAGTGCTGCGTTGGCTGTGGCGATTCAATCAACCCGGCCATTACATGGAGCCGGTCGTTGCCGAGCGCAGCGGCATAGTCGAGAGCAATCTCAATGCTGCGCCGGAACTCCTCCTCACGTCCCGGCAGCGAAGCGAGGCCGCGTTCACCGCCGGTCCAGTCGCCCGGCGGCGCGTTGAACAGCACCTGCTTCAGGCCATTGTCCGCGAGCTGAGCCTTGATCTCCGATGGCGGGAATTCATACGGAAACAGGAACTCCACCGCCTTGAAACCATCACGCGCCGCCGCGCCAAAACGCTCGAGAAACGCGTGTTCGTTGTACATCATGGTGAGGTTGGCGGCGAAACGCGGCATGATGAACCTCCTGCTGGTCGGGGTAACGCCGAGGCGGCCGGCGTCGCGGACAAACATGGCCGGAGCGGTGCGCAAGACATACTGCGCAACTCCCGCGCCCGGTTTGCGCACTGCCCGTCGTCACCCTTCGCTGCCCCCTCACTGCGATGATATTCCCGGACCCCGCGCCCGGAATGATCGGTAAAAACCCTCGTTACGGCGCAACCGGATGGTCAATCAATGCGAAAGCATCGCGGATTTCCGACGTGCTTTTCGGGCGCACGACCCGCGCGACCTCGAGCCCGTTGTCGAGGAAGATCAGCGTTGGCCAGAGTTTGACCCTGAACGAGCGGCCGAGCGGGCGGCCGCTACCATCCTCGATCTTCAGATGCCGGACGCTGGCGTGGTCCTGGAACGCCTCCACAATCAGCGGTTGGGCAGCACGGCAATAGCCGCACCAGGACGTGCCGAATTCGATGACCGTCGGCCCGTCGAGCGCGTCAATGTCAGCGCGCGGCGGCGCGGAAAGTGCAAATTCAGTGATCATCGCCATCAGGTCTTTCTCCTCGAAACGCAACTCCAGCCATTCTATTCAGCAACGACCTGACGCGCTCGACACAGGTTTTTCCTCGGCCTTTTGCCTTTAAGTCCGAATACAAGTCTAGAACTGCCCGAAGCCAGTCAACCCGATCAGGCTGCCCGCAGCCAGCAACCACAGCGGATGCAGCTTCGTCTTGAACGACAGGAACGCAATGAGCGCCGTGACGGCTGTGAGTATCCAGCGGGTGTCCGACGCTTCGGCAATCAACGACGCGCTTGCCGCGACCAGGCCGGCGGTCATCGGTACGAGGCCGAGTTGAACGTACCGCCGCCATGGATGGTCCTTGAAGCGTTCCCAGGCGTGCATGGCCGCGACCGTCACGATTGACGACGGGCCAAATTTTGCAATCGATGTCACCAGTACGCCCGGCCAGCCGGCCACATGCCAGCCGATCAGCGTCACGATCATCATGTTGGGTCCGGGCGCCGCCTGTGCGAGCGCGAACAGCGCGGAAAAATCCGCCTTCGACATCCACTGATGTATGTCCACTACTTGTCGCTGCATCTCGGGCAGGATCGTATTGCCGCCGCCGAAGGCGAGGAGTGAAAGCTGGCTGAAAATGGCCGCAAGCGAAACGAGATCGTGATTCATCGGCTCTCCCCGCGCTTCGCTTCCTGTTTTATTTCCGGCTTCGCTTCGCGATTCACCCTCGACGCGACGAAAATCGAAACCGGTGTGAGCACGAGCATCACTGGCAACAACGGCAAGCGCAGCAACGCGATCGCGATGAACGCCAGCAGTGCGACCGCTGCCATGGAGAGTTTGCGCCGCAACGGCCACGCTACCTTGATAGCCATCGACACCAGCAAGCCCGCAGCAGCCGCGGCGAGTCCCGCGAACAAATGGCGGATGTGCGGGTCCTGATGCGTGCGTTGATACAGCACGCCGAGCCCGATCACGATCAGCGAAGGCCCGACGATCAACCCAAGCAGGCCCGCCAGCGCACCCGCCACGCCACGAAATTTCATGCCGACCGCAACCGACAGGTTGATCAC
>NZ_JAQGMM010000650.1 GCF_028292365.1 Caballeronia sp. | reverse complement strand
TTTCGGACATTGCGACACCTTATACGAGGCAGGTGTTGCAGTTCACTTTTGATAGCGCCTATGCAAAAACAGAATGCCTGTTGTCTGGTGAACATTTCCCACGGGGTTCCTAGGCGTGCTGTATTGCGGACTGCAATCGGTCTTACCGCAATTGGGGTGGCGGGAGGAATGGGAGGTGTGCAATCGGCTTACGCGGCGGCACTATCTAAGTTTGAGCGAAATAGGTTCACAGCTGATCAGATCATCGAGAGCCTGAAGCAAGGAAATGCACGTTTCCGTTCTGGAAAGATGGTGGCGCATGACTACTTGGCGCAAAAAAAAGCGACCAATTTTAAGTACATATGTGAATATGTTAACTAATAAACCAGCTAGACTCAAAACTTTATTGAGTGTGCCCTTATCGCGGCAGAACCTGTTCAAGCTCGTCCGAAGATGCCTTGGCCGTAAAAGAGGAATCGTTGTCATTCTTTCTTGGCGAATGCGCAACGCCAGGCGTCGCTGTGGACGAATCCCACAATCCGGCGAGGCGGGGGAAAGACAGCGCGAAGGTAGTGCTGTGACGCTGGCTCACGACCTCGACTTTTCCTCGATGCGACTCCATGATCGATTTCACGATCGCGAGGCCTAAACCCGTATTCTTCGCTGAACCGTGTCTCGATGCACTGAGTCGATAAAAGCGATCGAAAATCTTCCCGAGATGCTCCGCTGGAATCGGCTGGCCCTTGTTCGTGACTTCAACGACCACATATCCTTCCGAGTGGTATGTACGCAGCTCGATATCGGATCCCACGGCCGCATGATCGAGTGCATTCGACAGCAGGTTGCTGACCGCCCGCCGAAACATCAGCGGGTCTGCCACGATCCTGCCACTTCCATTGATCACGAAGTGGACGCCCGTATCTTCGGCGATACCTTGAAAATACGACGTAAGCTTTGTGAGCTCAAGCTGGCAGTCGACCTCGCTAAGCTTTATATGCTGCTTTGAATTGTCGGCCCTTGCAAGAAACAGCATGTTCTCGATCATGCGCTGAAGCCGCTCGCATTCTTCAATGTTGGAGTCGATGAGAATCTCGTACTCTTCCTTCGTCCGTGTACGTGATAGCGTAATCTGCGACGAACTGATTACGTTAGCGAGCGGCGTTCGCATGTCGTGCGCGAGATCCGACGAGAACTGAGACAGTCGCATGAACGCTCGCTCCAGCCGGTCGAGCATCCGATTAACCGATACCGCAATCTCCTGCAATTCGATCGGACCGGCAGCAATATCGAGGCGCTCGTTCAAGCTGTGCGCTTCGATCTTGGAGGTCTGACGGCCGATCGTTTTAACGGGCGCAAGACCACGTTTCGTTATCGCATAGCCCAGCGTGCCCATCAGAGTCGCCCCGACGGCGATCGCAAGCCAGACGTCCTGTTGATAGCTTCTGAGTAGCGAGTGCCGCTCCGTCGCGACGTGCGCGAGCACGATACGAATACCCTCTCCCGAGGGCAGGGCCGCGTCCGCGTAGATGCATCGCGACGGTCCGATGGTCGGCGGATCGCATGAGTACGCCGCGTTCGGATCGTGGAACCCCGGCCCGGCCGATCTGAGTTCATGAGACGGCTTTTTTGAGTGCTGTACCAAAACGTCACCGCGCGTGTCCAAGATAGCGAGAGACACGGCAGGATGCGACTTCAGCACTTCATGGAATTCGGCACTGTGTTGAATCAACGATTGCGTGGAACCGAAGTCGCGAGCCTGCTGCAGGAACTGATCCAGTTTTTCAGCAATCTCGATGTCGTCGCGTTGTTGCAGTTCGAGCGCGAGCGCGTTATACAACAACGCGCCCACCAACGCGAAGGCCAAAAGCGCAACCACCGAAAGCGCGACCGTCAGACGCTTGAGCAGGGAGTAGGGCCGGGCGGCGGCGTTCACGACCGGTCCTCGAGGACATAACCCATGCCCCGGACGGTATGCAGCAGTTTGTTGTCGAATGCGTTGTCAATTTTCGCGCGAAGCCGCTTGATGGCGACATCGACCACGTTAGTGTCACTGTCAAAGTTCATATCCCAGATCTGTGACGTGACGAACGTTCGTGTCAGCACTTCGCCCGGCCGCTCGGCAAGCAGTTGTAAGAGAGCGAACTCCTGCGCGGTAAGGTCGACGCGAGCGTTTCCGCGGCGGCTTCTTCGCTTGACCACATCGATTTCGAGATCACCGACCGTCAGGACGTCTCGCGTTGTACGCGGCGCGCGGCGAATGAGCGAGCGAATCCGCGCGAGGAACTCAGGGTACGCAAAAGGCTTGGAAAGATAATCGTCCGCGCCTAGTTCGAAGCCGGCCACCTTGTCGTCAACCGTATCTCGGGCGGTAAGCAATAGCACGGGCGTGTTTCTCTCCAGGCGCAAGCGCTTGAGCACTTCTAGCCCGTCAAGTTCCGGAAGCATCACGTCGAGAACAATCAAATCGAACTGTTCGTGGAGCGCGAGAAAGAGACCGTCCTTCCCGTCCGCGGCGGTATCGACAGTGAAGCTCGCTTCCGTGAGTCCTTTCTTAAGATAGGACGCCATCTTCGGCTCGTCCTCAATGATCAGTATCCGCATTGCACAAGTAATCTAATGTCAGAAAGCCGTCCGGATCGACCTGCGCCGCCGCAGCTTAGCCTGAGGATAAGTGCGCGAAAACGACATTCTCGTAATTTTCGCGAGGTATCCGATTGAACAGCCGACGAGCCAAAAAGCCGATGGTACCAGTAGCGTGTCGCGCTGTCTTTTTAGGGTACGTTTTCCCGCGTGGACCGACATCGGCTGCTTTCCGCTCCTTTAAGCGGCGCTCTATCGCCCGGATCGTGTTGAAGGCTGCGATGCGCACGCGTGCAAGGTTAGATGTCTAGATTACCGGAATGTCATTTTCCCGCCACGGTACGTTCAGAGGGACGAGCCAACAATCGAAGCGTTCAAAGGTCGATCGCAACGGCCTTCGTTTTCCCTTCAGTGCCAACGCTCGATCAAGCCAAAGAAAATGCGAAATAACCATACCCTCGTGATGTTCACGCTCGCTTGCCTAACTTTAAGTGGTGACGCACATGGCATCGCTTACACAGACTGTGCTTTCTCGCCGCGGTGGGTATATTCACGGGTGACGTCATGCTGATCCGTAAGCGGCTTTATGCATCGATCGGCACGGCCGGCGTTGTTGTGTTGGGCGGTCTCGCATTCCACTACACGCTGTCTCCAAGCATGGCGAGCACGGCACACGTCAACACAAACGCAAACGCGGTCCAACCTGCCCCGGCGGTACCCAATGCAGTGAACGTCTCGCGCGAGGCCCTTGGCAATATGAGTCTGCACTTCGTCACCGCAGAGCGACGGCCACTCATGCGCACGGTGCAGGCTACAGGTCTCGTCAGCTTCAATGCCAAGCGTCTCGCTCAAGTCAGTTCTCCATCCCGTGGGCGCGTCGAAAGCATTGATGTGGTTGTCGGACAGCACGTGCACGGGGGCCAGCGGCTTGCTGTGCTAGATGACTTCGATCTCAGCGACGTCAGCAGTCAGGTGGCCAGCGCTCAGGCCGCGGTCGCCGATGCGACATCCGCGGCCGCCACCGCTCACGTGGCATTAACTCGTGGCACAGAACTCCTCGTCATAGGCGCGATGGCTCAAAGCGAACTCGAGCGCCGCCGCGCAATGGATGCGAGCGCGCAGGCCACGTTACATTCCCGCGAGGCTGAGTTGGAGAAATGGCTTGGCATGAGGCAACGGCTGCAGCCAACCGGGTCAGTTGTGAAGAGCGGCGAAAGCAGGGCGCTCGCCCAACTGGGTCCGCGCGAGTCGCTCGGCGCCGTCGTTGCGCCCTTTGACGGCGTCATCAATGCGGTGGGCACCGCGCCTGGCGATATCGTGGACACCTCTCTTCAGCTCTTCACGGTCGCGGATCTCTCCACCGTCTGGGTGCAAGCGAATGTCCCTGAGCGTGAGCTGAGCGTCATCAAGGAGGGCGATACGGTTACTGTTTCCGTCGACGCGTATCCCGGCCGGCAATTTTCCGGACATGTCGCCTACATTGCCGATCAAGTGGACCCGAACACGGGCACCGTGGCGGTACGGTGTGATGTTCCGAACCCTGACGGCGCGCTGCGCGCCAACATGTTCGCCACGGCGAATATTGCTGCGCCGCTTGGCCGGGACGCCGTGCTGGTGCCAGACGCAGCCCTTCAGGATGTGGATAGTCAGACGGCGGTTTTCATTCCCTCCGGTACTGGCCACTTCACAAGGCAAGTGGTTCACACGGGCGTGAGCAGCGGCGGGTTCACTGAAATTCTGGACGGCGTGACGGCCGGCGAGCAGATCGTGACCGACGGAAGCTATTGGCTCAAAGCCGACTTCCTTCAGAACGCTATTCCGGACGAAGGCTGAGGAACCACTCACATGATTACAAAGATTGTCGACTCGGCGCTCGGGAACCGCGCCGTCGTGCTGATTTTGGTTCTGCTTCTCGTCGGCGTCGGCTTCATGAGCATGCAGCGCCTGCCCTTCGATGCCGACCCCGACATCTCCCCGCTTCAGGTGCTGGTCACCACGCAGGCTCCGGGTCTTGCGCCAGTGGATGTCGAGCGCAACATCACCGCGCCGATCGAACTTGCGCTGCAGGGCTTGCCGGGCATGCAGGGTCTGCGTTCCATCTCGCGATATGGCGTGTCCGTGCTCTATGTGCGTTTCGCGGACGGCGGCAACATGTATCTCGATCGCAATCTGGTGACCGAACGCCTGCAGACCGTGCAATTGCCGCCGGGCACGAGCGCACCGCAACTCGGTCCTCTCTCCGATGGCCTGAGCGAGATCTACCAGTTTCAGGTGCGAGGCAAGGGACGGTCGCTGATGGACTTGCGCACCATCCTGGATTGGCAGGTCGCTCCACGGCTGCGCCAGGTGCCTGGCGTGGTGGATGTGAACGTCAACGGCGGCGAACTCAAGACCTACGAGGTACAAGTATCGGATGATGCGTTGACGCGCTACGGTCTCTCCATCAGCGATGTGTTCAACGCAGTGCAGATGAACAATGGCGCAACCGGGGGCGCCACGATCGAACACAACGGTGGCGAAGCGATCATCCGCGGCGAGGGGTTGCTACAAACCCGCGCGGACATCGGCAGCATCGTGTTGCGCACGCGCAGTAGCGGAGCGCCGCTGTACGTACACGACATCGCGAAGATTGTAGAAGCGCCAATGCCGCGCCTCGGCGGCGTGACGCGTGACGGCAAAGGCGAAGCTGTCGTCGGCGTGGTGTTGATGACGCTCGGCCAGAACACGCGGGTGGTCGCGCAGAATGTCGAGTCGTCGATCAAGCAAATCCAGCGGTCTCTCCCACCTGGCGTCGAGATCGCTCCTTACTACAACCGCGCGGATCTCATGGACCGCGTGCTGCATACCATTGCCCACAATCTGGCCGAGGGCGCGATTCTCGTCATGGTCGTGCTGTTCCTGCTCCTCGGTAATATTCGCGCCGGGCTGATCGTGGCGCTCGCGATCCCGCTCTCCATGATGGCCGCGATAACGGCGATGTACTACGCCGGCATGTCCGGCAACCTGATGAGCCTGGGCGCGATCGACTTCGGGCTGCTGGTCGACGGTGCGGTCGTCCTGATCGAAAACGTGGTGCGCAGGCGTGCGGAAATGCCGGATCGTCCGGTCGAGCAAGTGGTCCGCGAGGCGGCGCAAGAGGTGGCGCGGCCGGTCACCTACGCCGTCGTGATCATCACTGCCGTGTACCTGCCCATCCTCAGCTTGCAAGGGGTTGAGGGAAAGATGTTCAAGCCGATGGCAATGACCGTGATCTTCGCGCTCGTTGCATCCCTCGCGCTGACCCTGACGCT
>NZ_JAQGMM010000390.1 GCF_028292365.1 Caballeronia sp. | reverse complement strand
CCGGTTCGCGCCATCGCCGCGCGCATCTGGCGCGTCAGACGGCGCGTGGTTGCTGCCGGCCACGACGGGTTGATGAACTCGTGCGTGAGCTGCACGTCGCGAATCTTCATCTTGTGCGCGATGGCATCGATAAGATCTTCCGGCTCGGCGAAGCGATTCACCAGCGGATTGGTGTTGAGTGCGAGAGTGAAAGCCATTTGCGTCTCGTGTTGTCTCGTGTTGTATCCGGATTGATCGCAGCCGGGTTCAGGCGGTTTTTCTATCGAGGCCATCGAACCACGCACCGAACGCTGCCGTTTGCTCGGTACTCATGTGCAGTCCGTGCTTCGTGCGCCGCGTCAGGATGTCCGGCGCTGTCTCCGCCCACTCATGCGTCATCAGGTAGCGCACTTCAGCCTCGTAGAAAGTCGGCCCAAATTGCCGGCCGAGATCGGCAAGCGACTTGGCGGAGCCGATCACCTGCGCTGTGCGTGCACCGTAAGTCCGCGCGTAGTGAAGCATCAAATCCTCCGGCAGCCAGCCATACTCTCGCTGCAAACGCGCGATGAACCGCGGTACGTCTGCTCCTTCGATCTCACCCCCGGGCAACGTTGCAGTCGACGTCCAGTCTTTCCCCATGTCGGGAAAGGTCGGCCGCAGGCGTTGCATCGCATGCTCGGACAGCTTGCGAAAGGTCGTGATCTTGCCGCCGAAGACGTTGAGCAGAGGTGCACCGCCGCTGGTGTCGAGATCGAACACATAGTCGCGCGTCACCGCCGACGGATTGCCTGCGCCGTCGTCGTAAAGCGGGCGCACACCCGAGAAGGTCTGCACCACATCCTGGCGCCGCAGCGGTTGCTTGAAATATCGGTTGACCGCGGCCAGCAGGTACTCGATTTCCGATTCGTCGGTCGACACATTTTCCGGCGCACCGTCCCAGGGGATGTCCGTGGTGCCGATAAGCGCCTTGTCCCCTTCGTAGGGATTGATGAAAATCACCCGCTTGTCGTGGTTCTGCACCAGGTAGGAATGCGGGCCATCCCAGAACTTGGGGGTAACAATGTGGCTGCCCTTGACCAGCCGCACCTTGCGGGTCGAATGGCCTCCGGCCACGCGCTCGATGACATCGGCCACCCACGGACCGGCGGCATTGACCAGAGCCCGCGCGGTGACAACGCGAGTTGCACCGTTGCGCGTGTTGCGCAACTCGATGCGCCACGCATCGCCTTCGCGTCGCGCCGAAGTACAGACCGTGCGCGTGAGGACCTGCGTACCGCGCTGCGCCGCGTCCACTGCGTTAAGTACGACGAGGCGCGCATCATCGACCCAGCAGTCGGAATATTCGAAACCCCTGTGGTACTGATCCTTGATCGGGGCACCTTCAGGACTGCGCAGCAGATCGAGGGTACGCGTGCCCGGAAGCTTCTTGCGTCCGCCGAGGTGATCGTATAAAAACAGCCCTAGCCTGACCAGCCACGCAGGGCGGTCGTCCGGGCTGTGCGGGAGCACGAAACGCAGCGGCCAGATAATGTGCGGCGCCGCGTTGAGCAGCACTTCGCGCTCGATCAACGCCTCACGCACGAGCCGGAATTCGTAGTACTCAAGATAGCGCAGGCCGCCATGCACCAACTTGCCCGAGCGCGACGAGGTCCCCTGCGCCAGATCATCCTTCTCGCACAGGATCACGGAAAGCCCGCGGCCCGAGGCATCGCGCGCTATGCCCGCGCCGTTGATGCCACCGCCAATGACGAACAGGTCGACCATCTGGCTGTCGCTCATCTCACCGCCCTCCGTTCGACTTCGTTCTTGATTGCGCCAAGGGCTCCGGGATGACTCCTGGCCCTCGCCTGTTGTGCCATTGCATCCCACACAGGTTCCAGAGCGCGCCGCGCCTGCTGGTATACGGGGAACGCCTGCGCGTAGGTCTGCATATGGTCTGGATCGGGTGTCTCGACCGGTCCCAATAGCGGCGTGACCCACTCGGCGATGCATGCCTGCATGTCGGGATAAACACCGAGCGCGACCGCCGCCATCATGGCCGCACCGGCCGCGCCCGCCTCTTCGCGTGTGGAGGTTCGCACCGGGGCGCCCACCACTGCGCCGAGCACCGCACGCAATGTCCGCGACCGGGTCGCACCGCCGGTCAGGCGCAACTCTGCCGGCATCGCGCCGCCCATTGCTGCATAGCAGTCGCGCGCGGCCATCCCAAGCCCCTCGACCACGGCAAGCAACATATCCGGGAAACGGCTTTCGCTTGTGAGTCCTGTGAAGTTGGCACGCGCGTTGGCGTTGACGAACGGACCGCGCTCGCCTGCATCGGAGATATAAGGGTGGTAAAGGTGCGCGCCCGGCCGGCCGGATTGCAGCCATCCGTCGATACGTTTCACGCGGTCAACTTGTGAGAGCTGCGTACCGAATTCCGCGAGCAGGTCGCATGCGAGATTCAAGAGCCAGTCGATGTTCAGGGTTGCAGCCATGTTCGACTGCACCTGCGCCGACATGCCGGGTATTGGCAGCGCGATGACGTACCCCGTGCCCTCGGCGTTCAGATACACATCGGTGTTTTGCACCGCACGCATATGCATGCCCGTCGACCCGATGATCGAACAGGTGGCGCCCACCGCACCCTCAGTATGGATGCCGGCGCCCAACGCCGTCAGCACGATGTCGACGAACCCGAGGCACACCGGCGTACCGGCCAGCAGGCCCGTTACCGCCGCGGCTTCAGGTGACAGCGCATGAGTGACCTCGGTGCCATCGACGATCTCGGGCAACAAACCGCGCCGCGCCGACAGCCCGAGCGCTTCGATTACCGCGTCGTCATAGCGACGGGTGCGGAAGTTGCCATAGGTGAAGCTCGCCTCCGACGGATCCGTTGCGCGCACTCCGGTGAGGTTGAGATACAGCCAGTCCTTGCAATGCAACGCGACTTCCGAGCGCTCGAGCACCTCGGGCGTTGTTGCATCCATATGCGCGATCTGCGCGCCCTGGCTGCACGCCGCCAGCCCGGTACCGGTGGCCTCGAATCGAGCACGGCTGGCTGTGTTGCCCTGCAGTCGCCGTACGGTTTCCGCGGCGCGAGCGTCCAGCCAGAGCCAGGCGTCACTGGCGGCCTTGTTTCCCGCGCCGACGAGCCAGGTGCCGTCGCCCTGCCCCGTCACCGCCACCGCCGCCGTGCGCCGCGCCAGGCCATCGACCTTGGCGCCGAGATCACGCAGCGTCTGCGCGCAGTCGGCCCAGGTCTGGTCCAGTGATTGAAAGGCCGCGCCATCGGCATTCGTGGTGTAGCGGTTAGGAACCGATGCAACCGCGATCTGCCGCCCTGCCAGATCGAAGGCGACAGCCTTGATAACCGAGGTACCGGCGTCGATACCGACCAGGAGGTCGCGTCCGGCGACGGCGCTGGATGAGGGAACTATCACGCTGTCGCCTCCGCGATGATTGTTCCGTGATTCAACGCCAGCGCCGTCGCTTCATCGGTGATCAAGCCGCTGAGGAGACCGCTGTTCAGAACGGCTCGGATCGCCTGTACCTTTTCGGCGCCGCCGGCGATGGCGACGATCCGCCGCCCGGTCAGATCAGCGAGATTGGGGGCCACCGTGCGCGCGGCCAGCGAGGTTTCAACAGACTTGCCCGCGTGATCGAAAAAGTGACCCAGCACCTCGCCCTGGCCGCCCATGTCGCTCACTTCGCGAATTTCTGCTGGCTCGATCATCTGCGATGCAACGAGTTGCGCGTCGGGCTGTGCGGTGCCAATGCCAACGATCATCAAGTCCGCATGCGCGGCCAGATCGAACACCTCGCGCACGCCGCGCTGCGACAGCAATACCTCACGGTCTTCGGCGGTATTGGCGAAAAACGGCAATGGCAGCACGTAAGAGACGGCGCCAGTTTTCTCCGCCAGACGATGGATCACGTCGTACGGATTCGCCGTGTAGTTACGCGTGACCCCACCCAGCAGCGACACGAAACGCACCTTGCCGGCATCCATGCGCGGCATGTCGGCGACCACGGCTGCCAGCGTACGGCCATGCCCCATGCCGATCACGCCGCCTTGACGAGCTGCGATCTCGCGTTGCAGGAAGTGCGCTCCGGCCACGCCCAAGGCACGCAGCGGCAGGCCAACTTCATGCAGATCCGGAACCACCTCGCAATAGGCCAGACCGTAGCGGTCGGCAAGCTCTGCTTCCAGCACGACGCATTCGGCCACGTCGCCATCGATGGTGACTTTCACCGCGCCGCTCTGGTTAGCGCGCGTGATGAGCCGATGCGCCTTGACATTGCTTACACCAAGGCGTAGCGCGACATCGGCCTGCGTTTGCCCGGCGGCGTAATGCAACCACGCCGCCCTGATCGCAAGACTGTCTTCGGCATCACGCCTGTCGGCGGATTTCGTCATGTCTTCTCCGTGCCTGACGAAAAGTGATTTTTTTTTCGTCTGCTGTAATTTATTTCATCTGTGCCAAGGATAGCAAGCAAATCCCCGGTTGGCATCCGCGCAAACCCTTAGTCGCGACGCCGCGCTCAGCGCTCGGATTCAGGGATGGAACGGTTTAGGGATTCTTCGGGTAGCCCTATGAACAGGTCAGTTACGTGGGATGATTTGCGCTCGGCATGGCGGACAGACGAGCGATGAACATCGACCCTTTGAGCGACGGCAAGATAATTGAGGCGTGGAAGCAGAACGCTTCGCCCTGGACGAATGCCGTGCGTGCCCGTGAAATCGAGAGCCGGCGATTGGTGACCGATCGTGCAATCCTGGACACGGTTCTCGCGTGCAGGCCGCAGACTGTCATAGACCTGGGATGTGGCGAAGGCTGGCTTGCCCTTGCGCTCCAACAGAGTGGGATCGACGTAACGGCGGTAGATGCTGTGCCTGCATTAGCCTTTGCCGCCAAGCAAGCCGGCGTGGCCGACACCTGCGTGATGTCTTACGAAGAGATTGCAGAGGGGCAGCTAAAACTGAGCGCCGATATGGTGGTCTGCAATTTCTCATTGCTCGGCAAGGAATCGGTAGACGGCCTGCTGCGGGCCATTCCAACCTTGCTCAAGCCGGACGGCGCCTTGATCGTGCAAACCTTGCATCCGCTTGTTGCATGCGGCGACCTGCCCTACGTCGACGGCTGGCGGGCAGGTTCATGGGCAGGGTTTGGTCCGGATTTCAGCGATGCCCCGCCCTGGTACTTCAGGACATTGGGCACTTGGCTTGAACTCATAGGGACGAGCGGATTAACGCTTCGCGCGTTGCAAGAGCCGCTAGACCCGCGAACCGGCAGGCCGGCATCCGTCGTGTTTCGTGCGCATCGGACCGGATGACGGACCTTAACGACTCGCTACGCAACGAATTACACGGACTGCAACGCCAATACGATCATCGTCACGAGGGACACGACGAAGATCGAAGCGCCGATCGTTTTGCGGCGAGTGAGCTCGGTCCACAGCAGCACGCCGGTGATCGACAGCAAAATGAGACTGCCCGCGATCGAATCCGCAAACAGGATCCAGCCAACGCCTGCTCCTTCCGAGCGATGCATGCCTTCAAGAGTGCTTATCAAGCCCTGATCGCGGCGTTCGACGTTGACAAGGTTCCCGCCTTTCCACATATCGGCCGTGACCAGATAATGCGGCGCGATGAAGCGGATCACCCAGTGCTCGGGCTGGATCACCGACTGGTCGCCCCACGTAACGGGTTTAGCCTTTTCACGCGTGACTCGCTCGGCAGGCCGGTCGAGTTTCAATTCGGTCTGTAGATATTGCGCAAGCTCAGCAGGCGTTTTCGGCGGCGGCGTTGGAATGGCGACCTGGATCGTCGATACGCTGGGACCACCGACCTTGATCTTCATTGTCGCGCGATGGTTCTGGAGAATCCCCGTCACGCCAAAGAGCAGGCCGAGCACCGCGCCCCACAATCCAATCCAGCCGTGGACCTTTCGAAGCCACTTGAGAAAGGTGCTGCGGCGAGAGCGCGATTTCTGCGCGCTGTCCTGGGATGCCGCCGTCGGCTCGACGTTATTCTTTAGTGTGCTTGCCTGCATGGTTTTGTGTGGGTCTGCTTAAGGGGGAAGCGCGAAGCGCTAGAAGTCGAATGTCGAACTGAGCTCGAGCGTGCGCCCAAGGCCAACACCAATCTGGTTCGATCCGACTGCGCTCCAGTAACGCTTGTTGGTCGCGTTTTCGAGGTTCGCCTGGATCGTTGCCCGCTTGCCGAAGATGCGCGTCGTGTAGCGCAGGCCGGCGGTCAACAACGTGTAGCCGCCTATCGACGCCTGGTCGAGATCGTTCACGGCGCGAGGCCCGATGTAGTACATGCCCGCGTTGACCGAGAGCCCGGTCACCGCTGGTATGCGATAGTCGGCAAACACGCTCGCTGTGACGTGGGCAGCATTCTCAGGCGTCTTGCCGACCAGCGTGGGATCGGGCGAATCGACCTGGGTCGCGTCGAGATACACCGCGGAAGCGATGACCGACAGATCGCGCGTCACATCTCCTTGCAGCGAAAATTCGACGCCTCGATACCGCGCATTGCCGTTCATCACGAAGACGTTGTCGGCATTGGTGCCGGTTGCCGGCTGACGCAGGTTGAACAACGCGACCGACGCAAGCATGTTGTTCGTGACCCGCGTCCGGATGCCGATTTCTTCCTGCTTGCTGACGCCAGCCGGCAGGATCTGGTTGGCGTTTTCGGCGGTGGCGGGGGCGCTGCCTTCGGACTCCAGCGCCTCCACGTAGCTCGCATAGACGCTAGTGTTTGGCGTCACCCTGTAGCTAAGGCTAGCGGAGGGTGTCGTCCTGCTGATATCGGAGTAAGGGGTTCCCGCCTGCGATGTGATGTATTCGGATTGCCGCAGCCCCGGGATGAATTGCAGCCGGGAGGTCAGGTCGATCCGGTCGTACACATAGGCGCCGCCGTTGCGGATATGCTGCGCGAAGAACTGCTTGGGCGTGCCGCTTGGCGTCAGCGCGGTGATGTCGACGGGGTTGTAAAGATTTTGCGGCGCAGTGAACGTGTAGGACGTGAAATTCGGCTGATACATCCAGTCCTGCGAGACACCCAACGTCAGGTCATGACTGATTGAGCCGGTCTTGAACACACCATTTGTCTCGAGACGAACCGTCTCGTTCTGGTACCGCTGACCATTCTGCTGGGTGGCCTGCACGGTGCCGGCACCTGTTGTCACGTTGTATTTCTGGAAGACCCAGTTCCAGCGATCGCGCCGCGTGATTGACTCGCCCGCGGCAAGGTTCACGCTCCAGTTGTCCGACAGCGCGTAGTTGGCGCGGAACAGGTTCGTGTCAGCGCTTGAACGCGTCGGATACCCTGCGCCCGACAACAACTTGTTGGGGTTCGGTACGCCCGGCAACGAAATGACGCCCTGTTTATTTGGCGCGAGCGGCACGATACCCGCTTGCTCGACAATGCTGGTCTCAATGTGTTCGAGATCGTACTGGAGCGTCAGGCGGCTGTTCACGCGCCAGTCGAGCGCTGCGCTGATGAACTTCCGGTAACCGTGATCGCCCTCGATCGGGGCCTCGACATGTTCATCCATCGCATTGACGCGCACGCCGAACTGGTCGTCCGTGCCGAACCGGCGGGCAATGTCGACATGCGTGCCATACGACCCTCGCGAATCACCGAGCAGCGAGACGCTTGTTACCGGTTCGGTGCCCGCGCGCTTGGTGACCATGTTCACGATGCCAGCCGGTGCGGCAAAGCCGTAGTAAAGCGCGGACGCCGCCTTCAGTACTTCGACGCGCTCCTTGTCCTCCATCGGCATCCAGATGTTGTTGTCGATCGGCAGGATCCCGTTGAAGTAAAAGCTAGCGCGGTTATCGAGCGGGATGCCGCGAATTGACAGGTTGTCGTAAGCAAGACCGCTGAGTTGCTGGCGCGTCACGCCCGCTACGTTGCGCAGCGCGTCGTAAAGGCCGGTGTCTCCCTGAGCATCCATCAGACTGCGCGTCACCACGTTCACGGTGGCAGGCACGTCAAGCACATTCATTCCACGATACGGGCCGGTTTCAACGGATGCCGGCGCAAAGCCGTGTGCCCGCTGGCTGGTGACCGCTACCGGAGGTAGCTGCTGGGCGTTGGACTCATCCGTTGTGGGAACTGCTGCGCTGCCGGTTGTATCGGCCATTGCCGGTCGTACTGCGATGCCCATCAAGCCCGCTGCCAGCAAAGCGCTGACGAGCGGACCTCTTTTAGCGAGTTGCAACCGCCTGCCCGCCCCTTTTCCCCGACGCATGTAATAAACCCCTGAATGAGCATACGAGCGCGATCCCGGATGCCGGCGTCAAGCCGGTTCGAGGTATGCGCATCTTCCATTTATTTAACAAATAGGAATGATTCGTGTTTATATTATTATTTGTGTAAAAAATCAAGTGACACTTTTGCGTCGAGAGATTTGGGGGCGCGCTCGGCAATGGCTAGTGGGCAGGTAAATAACGTTGCAATGCAGAACACCGACAGGTGAATGCCTCCGACATCTCGTCGCGGTCAGAACTAAGCGCCCTTCGAAATATCAATAGGAATGCTGATCGTATGGTTATCGCCTGACGCATTGAACAACCAGTTCCTGCTCGCGGCTCGCTTCGGCCGTTCGACATTGCGCTCCAGATCGCCGACAATCGCACATAGAATGCTCCCTGGCGCCAGACATCCAAAGTCTCTCGATCAGCGTCGCGCGAATCAGATGGATGAAAGCCGAAGTAAAACTTTCCGCACACTGATAGCAATATCGAAATACCCAATGTTTCCGATAACCTGAGTCCCGCTTTCCTACCGCCAATCCATGCTTTCAACTTCAAGTGCCACGCTGATGACGTTAGGTTGCGTTATCGTGCTGATCATGCCGGGTCCAACAAACACGTTGCTCGCTACCGCCGGTCTGAGGTGGGGTCTAAGGCGCTCGGTTCATCTGACTGGCGCCGAATTCGCCGGCTATTTCGTGTCCATTTCAGGCTGGGGATATTTCCTTTCGCATGCGGCGACCTCGCTAACCTGGCTACCCACGCTCTTGCGGATGGCGAGCGGTCTCTATCTTGCCTACCTCGCGGTCCGCATGTGGCACACAGCGAACTTGCTTCCATCGTCGGCACAAAAGACGATCGGGCTGCGTGTTTTGTTCACCGCTACTTTGCTCAATCCGAAAGCAATCCTGTTCGCCGGCACGATATTCCCGGTCGCTGCGTTCGAGAGCTTGGCCGCTTATATTGAAGCCATGGCAATCTTCACCGCCCTGCTGGTCCCAATCGGATTGGCGTGGATCGCACTCGGCGCAGAACTCGGCAGCGGCCGCCTGATGCGGATCAGTCCGGTGCACGTGCAGCGTTGTGCCTCGATCATCCTGGCTGCTTTTTCCTTGTCTCTTGCGTGGGCAGCGTTGCATTAATCGTGTTCAAAACGTGTTCAATATGCTTTGGCCATCGGGTCGGCATATTCAGCCGAAGATGCGTGCATTCATCGACCTCATGAGCCAGAACTCGTTGCTTGATAAAAGCAAATAGGACCGGCATAACCCGCGCGTCAACATCGTGACTGTTGCAGGTTTCAACACGGTCATCGCCATCGATTCATTCTTGTAAAGACCCCCAGCAGATCAGCGTCCCTTAATGCGATGGAACCGGGTAATGTGCTCAACAGCCGTGCTCAACAGCCGTGCTCATTAACCTTGTCCACTCACCTCGCCAACCAGCAATGCCGTTCAAACCGAATCAACGAATCGCTTGCAACTCAATCGCGCTGCGCCCGCGATACCTTCCGGCCATCGCTGCCGTCAGCCTTTCATTGCAGGGGTGTACGCAGCACGGTGCACCGTCGTATGAAATCTTCGGCGCTTATTTTCCGCTCTGGTTGTTAAGTGCGGTGATCGGGCTAGCTGGCGCACTGATCGCTCACCGGATATTCGTTTCAACAGGTTGGGCGCATACCGTTCCGTTTCAGCTCTTCGTCTGCGCGGCCATCGGCCTGATGGTTGCGGTGCTCTTCTGGCTTTCGGGAACAGGACAGCTCTTATGAAAATGGCCGGCAAGCGCCAAGCCTCTCTTAAGGGCCGTGCAATCGCGTGGGCGATCGTCGTACTCGGCCTCGCGACAATGTATTACGCCTACGACCGGACGACCCGGTTTCCATCGACGGATGACGCGACGATCGATGCCGATGTCGTGCACGTCGCTTCGCCAGCCAGTGGCCGGATCGTCCGGCTAGCGGTGGTAGAGAACCAGCGGGTTGCCAAAGGCGACGTGCTCTTTGAGATCGATCCCACTCCGTTTCGTCTCGTGGTCGCGCAGACCCAGGCTGACCTGGAACTGGCCCGTGCGGCGCTTGAGACGCGACGCAGGACGATTGTCGGCGAGCGCGCGAATGCGATCATCGCCGGCGACCAGACCGGTAAAGCGGCACACAACTACGAACTGGCGTCACGCACCGTGCAGCGGCTCACGCCACTCGTGGCGAAGGGCTACGTGCCGGTCCAGCAACTGGATCAGGCGCAAGTCGCGCAGCACGACGCGGCGTTATCGCTGAAGCAGGCGCAGGAACAGAAGCAGGCAACCGCGCAGACGATCGGCGACGAGGGGGACGCTATCGCCGTTGTGCATGCGCGCGAGGCTGCGCTTGCGCTCGCACAGCACAGCCTTGACGACACCATCGTGCGCGCGCCGCAAAATGGCTTCGTCACGGGTCTGTCGGTGCTGGCAGGCGAGACGGTCGCGCCGCATCAGTCGATCTTCACCCTCATCCACGCGGACGAATGGTTTGCCGTCGCGAACTTCCGGGAAGGGGCACTCGCGCGGATCCAGCCGGGTGATTGCGCGACCGTCTATTCCATGATCGACCGGAGCCAGGCGATACACGGCAAGGTAATCGGTATCGGCGCGGGCGTGGCGGATTCGGATCGCATCAATCTGCCGCGCACCTTGCCGATCGTCCAGCAGTCCGTGAACTGGGTGCGGGTCGCGCAGCGCTTCCCCGTGCGTGTGCGTCTTGATGAGCCTGCAGCGCGGCTGGTGCGGATTGGTGCAA
>NZ_JAQGMM010000600.1 GCF_028292365.1 Caballeronia sp. | reverse complement strand
AGATCTTTTACCGATACTGGCACACCGGCCAGTGGCGAGAGACGCGTGCCGGCGCGGCGCAGTGCATCGAGGGCATCGGCCTGGCGACGAGCGCCGTCGGCGTCGACGAAACAGAACGCGTTGCCGCCGTTGCCGCCATCGGCAGCAATGCGTTCCAGCGCGGTTTCAGTGAGTTCGCGAGAGGTCGTCGTGCCTGCGTCGAGCATGGCGGCGAGATCGGCGAGCGGTGTCTTGGGAGCGAAGTGCGTCATGGATGATATCCAATAAAAATCAGGCGATAACCGGCAGCGAAGCCACTGAATATTGATGTTTCAACGTGCGTTGGAGCACTGGATCGTGAAGCTCGAGTTCGAAGACATCGCCGGAGGACATTGCCGCAATCGCACCGTGCACAGAAAGCGTACCGCCGAACATCGCGCTGTTCTCAGGCAGTGCCGGTGCACCCGCGAACCTGTGCCATAAGTCAGCAGGCTCAAGCAGTCCGTTGACCGCACCCGATTGATACAGACGGCGCTCACCGTCGGCACTGCTCAACCATGAGCGCATGGTCAACTGATCCCAATGCGCGGCGACATCGGCATAAAGCCAGGCATCGCGGCCAACCGGCTTTGCACAAACCTGCTTCGATACCGCCACACCGTACGCCTCCACTTCGCGGTCCGTATGATCGGAGCCGATAGCGACCAACGTGCCAAGCGGGCTATCGAGCAGCACACATTCAACTTCGCCGCCCGAGTGCGCACCGAGCACGGCGATGCTGTCGTCCTGCGTGAGCAGGCCAGCAGCCAAGCGGTAAAAACAGGGCGTGGTTGATGGCGGTGCTACACCGAGAGCCGCGAGTTCATCGATATGCGCCTGGATCGCGGCTGAGTCCCGCCCGGCCCAGCCGGCGATTACGAGGTCATCTATGTTGGACGTGGTCGAGACAGGTACTGCGCCAAGGGGAAATACGTTAAAGGAAAGCGTAGTCATTGGGAAGCTCGGGTAGATGAGCGGCGCGGCAACGCGCGCCGCGACGGTACATAGCGCGTTAGTTTTCCAGCGGTCGCCGCGCAGTCTCACGCGCGACGATCAGCGAGATGCCGGTGACAAGCACCGCAAGCGCCACATAGATCGACACCGCCAGCGTGCTGTTGTAGTGCTTGAACAGGCTCACGATGATGAGCGGCGCGAAGCCGCCTCCGAGAATACCGGCCAGCGTATAAGCGAGCGACGATCCGGCATAACGCACGCGAGTGGGAAACTGCTCGGTCACGAATGCAGCTTGCGGACCGTACATCACGGCATGGATCACGAGCCCCACTACCACGGCGAGCACGATCTGCCACGGTTGCGCGCTATCGACAAGCACGAAGAAAACAAACGCCCATACCAGCGCGGCAAACGCACCGGCGAGATAGACCGGCCGACGTCCGAAGCGATCCGAGAGCGCCCCGAAGAACGGCACGCTCAACGCATTGCACGCGGTGCCAATCAGCACGGCGGTCAGCGCTGTCGTACGCGAGAGATGCAGCACGGTCGTGACATAAGTCAGCGTGAACACGACCAGCAGCGCGTACAGCACGTCCGAGCCGATCCGCGAACCGCCCGCAATCAGCAGGCGCCGCCAGTGCTGCGTGAGCACTTCAACAACGGGTACCTTCGCTGTTGCATGGGCGTGGCTGAGTTGCTCGAACTGCGGCGTTTCATCGACGCCGCGCCGTACCCACAGGCCAAAAACCACCAGCAGCATGCTGGCGATAAAGGGCAAACGCCAGCCCCAGGCGAGGAAGTCGTCGGGGGCTACCACGAGCGTGATGAGCGCGATAAGACCCGTGCCGAGCAATGTGCCGAACGAAGGCCCGACCTGCGTCCACGACGCACTCAGGCCGCGCTTGTTTTGATCGCCATGTTCAATCGATAGCAACACGGCCCCGGCCCACTCGCCGCCCAGTGCAATGCCCTGCACGAAGCGCAGCGCGACCAGCAGGATCGGACTATAGATGCCGATGGCCGCATACGTCGGCAAGAAGCCCATCAGCGCCGTGGTGATCCCCATCAGCACGAGCGTGAGCATCAGGACTGCGCGACGCCCGATACGGTCGCCCAGATTGCCGAATATCACACCGCCGAGCGGCCGCGAGATATACCCGACCGCATAGGTCGAGAATGCGAGGATGGTGCCCGCGAGCGGATCGACGGAGGGGAAAAACAGATGATTGAAAACCAGTGCGGCGAGCGTGTTGTAGATCGTGAAGTCGTACCACTCCAGCGATGTGCCGACCATGCTCGCCGTCGCTAGACGACCGCGTCCGACGTGCGGTGAACGAAGATCGGATTGCTGGGCAAGTGTATTCATCGAGAACCTCGGATGATGAAAGCGGGATGACGTCGGGTCAGGCCGAAATGCGCCAGAGCATCTGGAACGTACGGACTTCGGCGCCGTCCGCGAGCGTACTGGCGAGCGCGCGAGTAGCCTCGGCGTCACTGCCTTCGATCAGCACGAGCGCATCGGCGGCGGGCAATGCCGGTTCCTTCGATTGTTTCGATGCTGTCAGCGACACCGACAACGCAGGCGCAGTGCAAAAAAGCCGTGCTGCATGAATGCCAGGTTGACGCAGGCCTGCTTCGAAGCGCGGCTTCAACACCGCAGGTTCAACGCGGTCTTGCGGCAGCACGAACATCGAGAGAAATGCGCCTTCGCCGTCGCCGGTTTCAAGCGTCAGTTCGCCTACGCGCCGCTGCGTGTTGGTCATCCGTGCAAAGTTGGCGAGAGACCACGGCGTTTGCTGAGTGAATGCGCGCTGATAGGCATCGCTGCGAAAGACGTCGAGCGTTTCGGTCACATAGAGCGCGAGATAGCGACGCGGGCCGCCGTCAGTGGCCTTGAAGCGACGCGCGTGGCGAAAGCCGGGAATCGCGACGCGTTCCTGCATGTGCTCGCGGTCATACCACGCGTTGAAATCGGCTTCCTGCACCGGATCGGGGTCGGTATCCGTCCAAATGCAAAGCTGGCCCTGCGGATGTGATGTGCTCATCGACTGTTCCCCGGCGAAAGTGGATTCGTAATGGGAACAGTGTCGCGAGGAGCGGGTACTTCGGTCCAACAAGAAAACAAATACGGTGCGAACAGGTTTCCTTATGACTTCCTTTCCGGCAACTTGCTTTCCGACGACTTTCGCGTGCGGCCCGGCTTGCGGGAATTGATCGCTGGCGACGAGGTTCGAGCGTTGCTGGTCTTGTGTGCGCCGCGCTTCGGCTCGGCCTTTCGCTTGACCTCGGTCTTCGCAGCCGGAACCGGTTCTGCGTGAAGCGTTGCTTCGAATTCACTAGCTGCTTGCCGCGCCAGATCAGCAATACGCGCGGCGAGCGGATGACTTTGCGCCCGGCAGGTCGCCACCAACGGCAGCGATGGAAACTCGGCATTTACATCAAGAACTTCAAGCGTCCCCTCGCGCAGCTCGCGCTGGATGATCGCGGGCGGCAGTGCGGCTACGCCGAAACCGTCGGCAACCAGCCGGATCATTGCCGCCACGGACGTGATGCAATTGATCCGCGCGGGCCGCTCGACAGCCAGTGCAAACAGTTGTTCAAGCGTCGCGTGCGGGCCGGAATGGCGCGAAAAGCTGACGATAGGAAAGTCCGCGAGATGCGCTAGGTCGAGAGTCCGGCCCGAGAGCCCGAGCTTGGGGCTGGCCACCCAACGTACCGGGAATTCGCATAGCGGAAGATTCGTGAAGTCGGGGCCGGCGATTGCATCGGTCTGCAGGATCAACTCGATCTCACCGCCACGCAGCAAGTTCGCGAGGTGAATCGTGGTGTCGCTGGTGACTTCAATTTCGAGCCGCGGATAACGCTCGCGCACGAGCGCCATCAGCGCCGGGAACCAGCTATGCACGATCGATTCGATCACCCCGATTCGGATAAGGCCTGCATCGGCGTCTGCATCGTCGACTTCCCGGCGCATCTCCTCGCCAAGGCGTACGATGCGCTCCGCATACGCCAGCATCTTGCGGCCCGCCGGCGTGAGGGTTGCGGAGCGCGAATTGCGGTCGAACAGGCGGACGTCAAAACTCTCTTCAAGCGACGCGATCCGGCTAGAGACCGCCGCTTGCGTGGTGTGCAACTTTTCGGCCGTGAGGCGGAAGTTCTGGAGTTTGGCGAGCCAGACGAAGGTTTCGAGGAAGCGGATGTTCACGGCAAAGGTCGCAAGTCGGGACGAACGGGCATGGTAACGCGTCGTGACAGATGGACAGTTTTGCTTGGCGATTAGCTGCTTCGAGGCGCGGAGCGAGAAAGGTGCGGACAGGGAAGAATCGATGCGTTTATATAGGTGTTTCCGGCCTAACTATTCGCTGCACAAGAAATCGAAACACTGAAACGAATTGCGATATTAATTCTAATATTTATTGAATCCCTGATGCTTTGCCAAATGACAATGCTTGATATAACCTTCTACTCTATTAAATCCTCGATTTAATTAAAACGATAACGGCCGAGGTCCGGCCACTGAGTCTTTACAGGCGAATTTTTCGATCGTAAAAATCTTGCTACACCTGTTGCAATAGGGGTCTAGTCGATTTCAGCGCTAAACACGCTTATCGTTGTCACGTATGTTGACAATCGTCTTCATTTCAACCGTTTTCATGAATACTCCGAGCAGGATCATTAAATACTCGATCGTTTCAAATAACAGAAATTGGTAAGGCTTATCTACTCAAATCATTCACCCGCGCGCGGGGACACACATTCCAAATAAAACGCTAACCATCATTCCAACGATAAAGCGCATCTTCACCGAACACCCGGCGAACCACCCAGGTCGTATTCAACCGGATACGACCGACCTGCAAGCGGAGTTGACCTCATGACCAAATACATCAGACTCATCCTGGCTAACCTGCTGTTGCTGCTTGCGACCTCCTGCTCGACTTCGCAAATACCGCCGTCCAGCGCGGTCGACCCCGACCTGGAAGCAAAGGCGCGCGCAGCGCTTCAGCACTTGTACAGCACTACGCCCAATGCAAAGTTGCTCCAGTCCCGTGCAAAGGCGGTGCTGGTATTTCCGGAGATACTCAAGGCGGGTTTGATCGTCGGGGCCGAGGAAGGAAACGGCGTGATGTTCGGCCCGGATGGAAAAGTGATGGGCTACTACAACGCAACGTCCGTTTCGTATGGCCTGCAGGCTGGCGCGCAATCGTTTCAGGAAGCCATGTTCCTCACGACCGATTCCGCAATCAACTATTTGCAGACCAGCGGTGGATGGTCGATTGGTGCAGGTCCGAGTGTTGTGGTCGTGGATACCGGCACGGCTCGGTCATTGACATCGACCACGCTGCAATCAGACGTCTATGCGTTCATTTATGGCCAGCAAGGGTTGATGGCCGGGGTAGGAATCCAGGGCCAGAAAATCTCGAAGCTCAGTCCGTGAGTGGTGGGGGGTGCAGGTGGATTATGAGTAATCCTTATGATTCACGGGTGCGTGCCCGGCATCCGCCGGATATGCACCCTTTTACATCTGCAAGTCGTAGGCGCCGAAGCTTGGTGCGTTCTTGTCTCCGGTCGAGTGCACGAACACCGTGTCGGAAAGCCCTCTCTACCTTCAGTTCGACAACTCCAGCAGCTAAAGCTCATGCCGATGCGATCTTGTCTTCCCATGCCGCTTGCGGCATGAAATCCACAAGCACTGCTTCGATCCGGCAAGCGATGTATGTGCCGACTCATATCGGCACCGCCTCGGCAATCACAGCCTCACGAAATTTTTCGGGAAGTGTATTCGGAGTCAGGACGTCTACCGAGACGCCAAACAACTGTGCCAGTTGGCGCCGGATCGAACCGATATTCAGCAGGGTCATTCCTGATTGCAGGTCACCCGGGATATCCAGATCACTGTCTTCCGTATCTTCCCCGCGCAAGACAGAACCGAATACGCGCGCATTGACGGCGCGATTTGCCTCGACAATAAGTCGGATTTCCGTGCGGTGCGCATCGAGTGCGATAGATGGTTTCATCGAACGAACCCCTCAACTGTTTAAGACTTCCAGAGTCGCCTCGAGACGACCTTTGACGCCCATATTAGTAACGGCCACAAGCGCGTCCCACATTTTGTCGGTCACACCCCTTACTACTTATCTCCCGTCATCGCCGCGATGCGCTTGTTCGATTTCGCAACGAACGACAAGGCGTCGTCGAGTGCATCGTTCGCTTCCTTCGCGGACGCATTCACGCGCAAGATCAGCGCGTTGGTACCTTCTTCATCGTCCGACAGCGTGATGCCCTCCACCGCCTGACGCATCAATTCGCTCACGTCGACCCCGAGACGCTTCGCTGTGCTCGCAATCGCACGTTTTTGATCCGGCGTCACCTGGACAACAATCCGTTCCGTTCCAGCAACCATTCCTGCACTCCTATGTACATCATCCTGACCTGTACATATCAGGCTGTTCCCGATACCGGTCAAGTGTTTTTTTTGCCGCATCACGACCCCACCAACGCAAACGACCCGCTTCCGCGGGCCGTTCTCACACTCTCACACTCAACCCATCACCTTAATCTGCCGCCCTCAACTTCGCTACCTCAGCGTCCGAAGGCTGGACACTCGCGCCATCGATGTACTTATAGTTCGTCATGATGCCCTTGCCGTCCTTCAACGCCGTCGTCCCGACATACGCGCCCATCGTCGACTGGTTGTCCTGCGCGCGGTACGTGATAGGACCAAACGGCGTCTCCACCTTCAGGCCCTTGAACGCCGCCGCAAGCTTGTCGGGATCGGTCGACTTCGCCTTCTTCAAACCATCTGCGATCGACATCAAAGCCGAATAACCCACCACCGATCCCACCCGCGGATAGTCGTGATACTTCGTCTCGTAGGCCGCGACGAACTTGCGATTGGCCGGTGTATCGATCGAGTACCACGGATACCCCGTCACGATCCAGCCGACCGGCGCTTCGGACCCGAGCGGATCGAGGTATTCAGGCTCGCCGGTCAGCAACGACACCACCGGCCGGTCCTTGAACAAGCCACGCGTATTACCCTCACGCACAAACTTGCCAAGGTCGGCCGCGAACTCAACGTTAAAGATTGCATCGGGTTTCGCGTCCGCAAGCGCTTGCGTGACCGCGCCGGCATCCAGCTTGCCAAGCGGCGCCGCCTGGTCCGCAACGAACTCAACGTCAGGCTGCGCCGCTTTCAGCAAACGCTTGAACGTCGCCACGGCGGACTGCCCGTATTCATAGTTCGGATAGACCACTGCCCAGCGTTTCTTGTGCAGCTTGGCGGCTTCGGGCACGAGCATCGCGACCTGCATATAGGTCGACGGACGCAGCCGGTACGTGTACTTGTTGCCGTCCTGCCAGACGATCTTGTCAGTCAGCGGTTCGGCCGCGAGGAAGAAAACCTTACGCTGCTTCGCATAGTCGGCAAGCGCTAACCCGGTGTTCGAGAGAAAGCCGCCGAACAACAACGAAACCTGTTCGCCCGTGACCAATTCCTGCGCCACGCGAACCGTATCGCCCGGATTGCCGTTGTCGTCGCGCGAGATGACTTCGAGCTTCTTGCCGTCGATACCACCCGCCGCGTTGACCTCGTCGAGCGCCATGTTCCAGCCGTTCTTATACGGACCGAGGAACGCAGGCTGCGCTTTATAACTGTTGATCTCGCCAATTTTGATGGTCTGGGCGGCAGCGCCCACCGACACTAAAGCGGTGGCCAAGGGCGCAACCATGAAGGCGGTTAAGCGCAGCAACGATCCAACACGCGTGGTCATAGTTTTTCTCTCCGAATAAAGCGGCTAGGTTGAATGCCAAGTGACATGGCTAAGGCTGATTGAAGAATACCCTTGGTCGATCTTTACTTGTCTGCTCGCGCTTAGACAGCTTAAGCAGCTTAAACACTCAGGTACGCTCGCCGCACCGTTTCGTCGCGGGCGAGCTCATCTATCGTGCCGCTAAACCGTATCTGCCCTTTTTCGAGCACATAGGCGCGGTCGCTGACGAGTTCAGCGAAATGCATGTTCTGCTCGGACAACAGGATGGACAGCCCTTCGCGCTTTAACTCGAGAATCATGTTCGCCATCTGCTCAACGATGATCGGCGCCACGCCTTCCGACGGTTCATCCAACAAGACCAGCGTGGGATTACCCATCAGCGTACGCGACACGGTCAGCATCTGCTGCTCGCCGCCGCTCATCTGGCTGCCCGGACGATTCGGCATCTCGCCAAGATTCGGAAACAGGCGAAACAGCTTTTCAGGCGTCCAGCGGGGCGCATCGTCGCGCGGCGGCTGGCGGCCAGTATCGAGATTTTCCATGACCGTCAGATCGCCGAACACGCGCCGGTCTTCCGGCACGAAGCCCATGCCGAGCCGTGCAATACGATACGGCGGCAATTTCGCTATGTCGTGCCCGCAAAAATTGATCGCTCCCTGCCGCGAGGGCAGCATGCCCATCAGCGCTTTCATCGTGGTCGATTTGCCCGCGCCGTTGCGGCCCATCAGCGCAACGACTTCGCCGCGGCCCACTTCCAGTTCAACGTCGTACAGGATCTGCGCGCGGCCATAGAACGCGTTCAAGCCGGAGACTTTCAGCATGCTCTTGTCTTGAGTGGCTGTGTTCATCAGGCGGCTCCGTCTGCCGAAAGTGGCGCAAGCGATGCACGGGGCGTGAATGATTTCCCCGTGCCGAAATACACCTCGCGCACACGCGGATCGTTGCGGACGGTTTCGGCATCGCCCTCGCCAATCAGCTTGCCGCGTGCGAGCACGATCAGTTTGTCGGCGTAAGCAAACACCACGTCCATGCTGTGCTCAGTGAACAGCACGCCGAGCTTGTGATCAACCACCAGTTGCTTGGTCAGCGCCATCAGGTCGTTGCGTTCCTTCGGCGCCATGCCCGCTGTCGGTTCATCCATCAGCAACAGCTTCGGTTTATTGGCCAGCGCAATGGCGAGTTCGACGCGCTTCACGTCGCCATAAGCCAGCACGCCACACGCGCGTTTTGCATGCGCCGCCATGCCGACTTGTTCAAGCAACGCGATCGCTTCATCGGCGTGAATGGACGATGCCGGTTTCCATAAATTGAAGAGCTGGCGGTCCCGCGAAACGAGCGCCATCTGCACATTTTCGATTACCGTCATCGAATTGAAAGTCGCGGCAATCTGGAAGGTGCGGCCAACACCGAGACGCCAGATATCGCGTGGACGCT
>NZ_JAQGMM010000675.1 GCF_028292365.1 Caballeronia sp. | reverse complement strand
GGGGCTTGCCAGAAAGTTTAATCGCAAAAACGCGTTTTGTGAACGACCGTTCGCAAAAAATGACATTACGACGGTTTGATGGAATGGTGAAACACACGTTCGATTTTAGCCCGGCGCTCGAACGCGTGCCGAACGGTGTGCGGTCTTGATTGAACAGACAAATAAAAAGCGGCCTTTTCGGCCGCTTTTTTGTCGAATGTCAATCTTCTCAATCGCTGACCGGATCACCCAATGCCCATTCACCCGACAGCACCTTTTCCAGCCAGAAGCTGCCGATGATCGTCTTGACGTCGCTGATATGGCCGCTTTTGATCCACTCAAAAATCTGCGACCGGTCCGCGATGAACGTCTCGAGGAACTCACCGTCGTCGAGCTTGCTTTCGCCTGCCGTCAAACCGCGCGCCAGATATAGGTCGATGAATTCGGTCGAATAGGAAATGACCGGATGAATTCGCGTCAGGAGAAACCATTCGCGTGCCGTATAGCCGGTTTCTTCTAGAAGCTCGCGTTTTGCACACGCGAGCTCGCTCTCGTTCGGGTCGATCTTGCCGGCCGGATATTCGAGCAGGACCTTGGCGATCGGATATCGATACTGCCGTTCAAGCAGCACGCGGCCGTCATCGAACAGCGGCAAGATCATCACGGCACCGGGATGTTCGACAAACTCGCGCGTGGCGTGCTTGCCATCCGGCAGTTCGACCGTATCGATCTTGAGTGTGAGGAATTTGCCCTGATGGAGCAATTTGCTCTCGACCGTCTTCTCGAGCAAGCCATCGTCGGAATCGGGGAAATCGAGAGATTGGTCAGCCATCGTGCACCTTGAAAGAAACGCGCTGGACGCTTAGGTCGAGCGCGAGGATCAAGCCACGACGGCCGTCGCCGTCAGCGGCGCTTGACGAGATATTGGAACGCGAAACCGGGGAACGCGAGCACCAGGAACAAGCTGAAGGTCACGGCGTAAAATTGCCAGCCCTGCTCGAAGCGGTTGCCCGCACGCGCCTCAAGCATAAAGCCGAGCACGCCCACGACAAAATAAAGCACGATCAATTCCGCGATGCGAATCCAGCCGTTTTTCTTCGTCGTCTTGATTGGCACGACGGAGAAAAGACGCTGATTCACGAACGGGAGGTTGGCGCCGACCAGCGCCAACAACACGATAAACCAGCCCGCTGCCGACATTAGAGCTGGAACGGCAAGGTGTGCGTGATCGCTGCCAGACAGGCGTTCATCAGCGGTCCGGGGACAATGCCAAGCACCAGCACAGCCAGGCCGTTGAAGGCGAGCAGCGCGCGCTTGAGGTTGTCCGCGATGATCGGCGATGCGTCGGTCGGTGCATCGAAGTACATCAGCTTGACGATACGCAGGTAGTAGAACGCACCCACCAGCGACGACAGCACGGCCAGCACCGCAAGCCATGTCAGGCCGGCGTTCATGGTGGCCTCGAGCACGGCAAGCTTCGCGTAGAAACCGACCATCGGCGGAATGCCGGCGAGCGAGAACATCATGATCATCATCACGAATGCGAACACCGGGCTACGCTGGTTCAGGCCCTTGAAGTCGTCGAGCGTTTCGGCTTCGAAGTCCTTGCGTGCCAGCAGCATGACGACGCCGAAGGTGCCAAGCGTAGTCAGCAAATAGATGATGCTGTAGAACATGGCCGAGCTATAGGCGTTTGCGGCGCCATCAGCCTTGCCGTCAACCACGCCAGCCAGCATGCCGAGCAGCACGAAGCCCATGTTCGAGATAGCCGAGTACGCCAGCATCCGCTTGATGTTCTTCTGCACGATACCGGTCACGTTACCCACGATCAGCGACAACGCGGCCAGGATCACCAGCATCTCTTGCCAGTCCACCGCCAGCGGCAGCAGCGCCATCACCAGGAAACGCAGGCCCCATGCAAACGCCGCAGCCTTCGGTCCACCGCCGGTGAGCAGCGTCATTGCGGTCGGTGCGCCCTGATACACGTCAGGCACCCACATGTGGAACGGCACCGCGCCCATCTTGAACGCCACACCCGCGACCACGAAGATCACGCCGAACAACAGGACTGCGTCGTTGATGCGGCCGGTTGCAATCGCCTTCGCGACTTCGTTCAGTTCGAGCGAGCCGGTCGCGCCGTACAGCATCGAGATACCGTAGAGCAGGAACCCCGAAGCGAGCGCGCCGAGTACGTAGTACTTCATCGCGGATTCGTTGGCTTGCGGCGAGTCCTTGCGCAACGCGATCACTGCGTACAACGACAGCGACATCAGTTCCAGGCCGAGATACAGCGTCAGGAAGTTGTTGCCCGAAATCATCACGCACTGACCAAGCAGCGAGAACAAACCAAGCAGGAAGAAGTCACCGCGGAACAGGTCGCGGTCTTCAAGATATTTGCGCGAATAGATGATCGACACCGCGAAGCCGAGCGTCACGACCGCTTTCATCGCGCTCGCAAACGGGTCGACCACGTACATGCGCGTGAAGTAGTAGTGCGGCGTGGGATCGAGCGCCTGGAAGGCGAACCACACACCGACCACAATGGCCGTCACAACCGAAATCAGATAGGTCGTGTGACGGCTCTTCGCGCCGAAGATGGTGTCGTTCAACCAGGCCACGACGACCATCAACATCAACAGTCCATCGGGTAACAGGGCACTCATGGGGGCGTTTTGCATGATCTTTTATTTCCTCCGCACGCGTTACTGGGCCAGCGGCAGTTTGGACTGCGCGACGTGGGAGAGGAGATTTTCTACGGATGCGTGCATCACGTCGGTGAACGGCTTCGGATACAGGCCCATGTACAGCGTGAATACGGCAAGCACGGCGAGCATGAAGAATTCGCGCTTGTTGATGTCCTTCAGCTTCGCCACGTGCTCGTTCGCTACCGCGCCGAAGTGCACGCGCTTGTACATCCACAGCGTGTAAGCCGCGCCAAGAACCAGCGTGAAGGTCGCCAGGAAACCGATCCAGAAGTTGAACTTCACGGCAGCCAGGATCACCATGAATTCACCGACGAAACCCGAGGTACCCGGCAAACCGCAGTTGGCCATCGCGAACAACATGGCGAATGCGGCGAACTTCGGCATCACGTTCACCACACCGCCGTAGTCGGCGATCCGGCGCGAATGCATGCGGTCATACAGCACGCCGATACACAGGAACATGGCGCCCGACACAAAACCGTGCGAGATCATCTGGATGATCGCGCCTTCCATGCCGAGCGTGCTGAAGATGAAGAAACCGAGCGTGACGAAGCCCATGTGCGCAATCGACGAATACGCGACCAGCTTCTTCATGTCTTCCTGCACCAGCGCCACGAAGCCGATGTAGATCACCGCGATCAGCGACAACGTAATCACCACCGGCGCCAGGAAATGGCTGGCATCCGGCGCGATAGGCAGCGAGAAGCGGATAAAACCGTACGCACCCAGCTTCAGCATGATCGCGGCCAGCACGACCGAGCCGCCCGTTGGCGCTTCCACGTGGGCGTCAGGCAACCACGTGTGGACCGGCCACATCGGCACCTTCACGGCGAAGGCCAGGAAGAAGGCGATGAACAGCAATATCTGCGGCGTGAAGCCGATCTTCAATGCGTGCCACGTAGCGATGTCGAACGTGTGCGTCTGCGTGTACAGGTACAGCAACGCGATCAGCATCAGCAGCGAGCCCATCAGCGTGTACAGGAAGAACTTGAACGCGGCATAGACCCGGTTCGCGCCACCCCACACGCCGATGATGATGTACATCGGGATCAGCGTGGCTTCGAAGAAGACGTAGAACAACATGCCGTCGGCGGTCGAGAACACGCCGATCATGAGGCCCGACAAGATCAGGAACGCGGCCAGATATTGCGCCACGCGCACCGTGATGACTTCCCACGCGCTGATGATCGTGATCACCGTGATCAACGCGGTCAACACGACAAACCACATGGAAAGGCCGTCGACACCCAGGTGATACGAGATGTTGAAGCGATCGATCCAGACTGCCTTTTCTTCGAACTGCAACGCGGCCGAGGAATTGTCGAAGCCGGTAATCAGCGGAATGGTGACGATCAGTCCAAGAATGGAGCCGATCAAAGCAAGCCAGCGCGACGGGCCTGGATTGCTGTCATTGCCTATTGCCAGTACAAGGATGCCGACAATGATCGGCAACCAGATAGCGAGACTAAGAATGGGTAAAGAGTGCATAGATAGGTGTCCCCGCCTTATTTGCCGCCGAGCGTTACAAACAGGGTCAAGAGCCCCAACATGCCAATAATCATGGCGAACGCGTAGTGATAGATGTAACCGGATTGGAGGAAGCGAATCACACCGGCAAACCAGCCGACGAACTTCGCAAGACCGTTGACGATACCGTCGATCACGGCGATATCACCCTCTTTCCAGAGTCCACGGCCAATGGCGACCGCACCCTTTGCAAATACGACGTCGTTGATCTTGTCGAGGTAGTACTTGTTGTCGAGCAGGTTATAGATCGGCAGGAAGCGTTGCTTGATCACGCCCGGCAGATCCGTGCGCTTCCAGTACAGGAACCACGATACGACCACGCCCGCGAGCGCCAGCCAGACCGGCAAACCTTCAACCGAATGAAGGCCCATCGCAAACCAGCCGTGGAATTCCTCGGCCATTTCATGCAGCGCCGGATGGTTTTCGCCGATGAAGATCACCTTGTCGAACACCACGCCGTGCGCAAAGAAGTCGCCGAACAGCATCGGGCCGATTGCGATTGCGCCGATGATCACCGACGGAATGGCGAGCAGGATCAGCGGAAGCGTAATGACCCACGACGTTTCGTGCGGAACGTGCGCGTGATCGTCATGGCCGTGCCCATCGTGACTATCATGGCCGTGTGAATCATGTGCATGCGCCGCGGCTTCGATACCCATCGGGCTTTCCGGATGCTTCGGACCGCGGAAGCGCTCCTTGCCGTGGAATACCAGGAAGTACATGCGGAACGAATACAGCGCCGTGACGAACACGCTTGCCACCACTGCGAAATATGCGAAACCCGAGCCGGCGATGTGCGACGCCTTCACTGCATCGATGATCGAATCTTTCGAGTAGAAGCCCGAGAAGAACGGCGTACCAATCAGCGCCAGCGAACCGATCAACGACGTGATCCATGTGATCGGCATGTATTTACGCAGGCCGCCCATGTTGCGCATGTCCTGGTCGTGATGCATGCCGATGATCACCGAACCCGCGCCGAGGAACAGCAACGCCTTGAAGAATGCATGCGTAGCCAGGTGAAACACCGCGACGGGGTAAGCGGAGACGCCGAGCGCCACCGTCATGTAACCGAGTTGCGAGAGCGTGGAATAAGCCACCACACGCTTGATGTCGTTCTGCACCACACCAAGAAAGCCCATGAACAGCGCTGTGATCGCGCCGATCACCGTCACGAACGACAACGCCGAATCCGACAATTCGAACAGCGGCGACATGCGTGTGACCATGAAAATACCGGCCGTCACCATGGTTGCCGCGTGGATCAGCGCCGAGATAGGCGTCGGGCCTTCCATGGAGTCCGGCAGCCACACGTGCAGCGGGAATTGCGCCGACTTACCCATCGCGCCGATAAACAGGCAGATACAGGCAACGGTCAGCAAACCCCAGTCGGTGCCCGGGAACGTCATGCCGGCCAGCGCGGTACGGTGAGCGAAGACATCGCCGTAATTCAGCGAACCCGCAAACGCCAGCAACAAACCGATGCCGAGCAAGAATCCGAAGTCGCCCACGCGGTTCACGATGAACGCCTTCATGTTCGCGTAGATGGCTGTCGGACGGGTGTAGTAAAAGCCAATCAGCAGGTACGACACGAGACCCACCGCTTCCCAGCCGAAGAACAGCTGCAGGAAGTTGTTGCTCATCACGAGCATCAGCATGGAGAACGTGAAGAGCGAGATGTACGAGAAGAAGCGCTCGTAACCCACCTCTTCATCGGCCATGTAGCCGATCGTGTAGATGTGCACCATCAGCGAAACGAAGGTGACGATCACCATCATCATCGCGGTGAGCGAGTCGACCAGGAAGCCGATCTCCATCTTCAGCGGACCAACCGTCATCCATTCGTAGATGGTCGCGTTGAAGCTCGCGCCCTGCATCACGTCCACCAGGACGAAACACGAGAGTACGAACGAGATCATCACGCCGAGGATCGTGATGCGGTGCGAAGCCTTGCGCCCGATCTTCCAGCCAAACAGGCCGGCGATCAGCGAACCGGCAAGGGGCGCCAGCGCAATCGTGAGCAGAAGGTTTTCATTGAGTGTCATGGACATATCTGTCTTGCCTGAAATTAACCTTTGAGCTGATCGAGGTCTTCGACGTTGATCGTGTCGAGACTGCGGAACAATGTGACCAGGATAGCGAGGCCGATTGCGGCTTCAGCCGCCGCGACCGTCAGCACGAAGAACACGAAGATCTGTCCGTGGATGTCGCCGAGATAATGCGAGAAGGCGACGAAGTTCGTGTTGACCGCCAACAGCATCAATTCGATTGCCATCAGGATGATGATGATGTTGCGTCGATTCAGAAAAATGCCGACGATGCTGATCGCGAACAGGATCGCGCCAAGCACGAGGTAATGGGCAAGACTCAACATGGTTGTTTTTCTCCTCAGCCTTTGTTGTCGACCGTGCCGGCGCCGGCATT
>NZ_JAQGMM010000541.1 GCF_028292365.1 Caballeronia sp. | reverse complement strand
CGCCGGGACCTCAACGCCGGGTGACGCGCTGGGAGCACGAGGCAATTGTCGAGGAAATGCAGGCGCGACTTGATCATGCGCCTGAGATAATGCGTATCCGGCGGCAGACTGTCGAGCATCCGTTCGGCGCGATCAAGGCATGGATGGGCGCCACTCATTTCCTCACCCGGGCCATCGGGCGAGTGAGCACTGAGATGAGTTTGCACGTGCTGGAGGTCGGAAGGAGTGCGGATAATTCGGCTCAGGCACGGGCTTGAAGTTTCACAGGCATTTCGCTTGGCACCATCGTGAAGGCGGAAACCTCCTTGATCGTGCGAGGGTCGACTGCCATGGTGATTTATTGCCGAACAGGCGACGACTGTGTCGCATTTTTTTTGAGGCCACATGTCACGCGCGGCAATCTCTATAAAAGCATTCGCCGTCTACGCGTTCGTCGTTGGCGCCGGCCTGGTTGTTGCGCCCAATGGCATGTTGGGTGTTTTCGGAATTCCTCATACAACTGAAGTATGGATCCGTGTTGTAGGGGTCCTGGCTTTTAACATTGGGGCTTACTACTGGTGTGCCGCAAAATGCGAGATCAAGGCGTTCTTCCGGGCCACGGTATATACCCGAGGGCTTGTTGTGCTGCTGTTCACAGCATTTGTGTTCCTGGGGTGGGCAAGCCCTGCTCTCATGGTCTTCGTGACCGTTGAGCTTTTTGGCGCCGTCTGGACGCACCTTGCATTACGCTCGGAACGCAGACATTCTTAACGTCAAATCAGGCGATACGAGCCGGTCAAAACCGGACTGTCGCAAGTTGAGTCAACGACTAATCGGAATTTGGATGTCGCGGAAATTGCAATGGCACAGATCGGGGCGTTGAACCGCTGACTATTCAATTTGATACGGAGCCGCTCGATGAAGATTGCTCTGATCACCGGTGCGTCGAGCGGTATCGGGGCCGATGCTGCTCGCCACCTTTCCCGCCGTGGTTTTCCGCGTCATCCTGGTCGCCCGAAGGAGTCGTGAACTCGAAAGCATCGCCGATGGAATCGGGGAGTTGGCGGTGGCGGAAGCGTGTGACGCCGCTTCGGGTGAAGACGTACGGGAGCTTGCACGGCGTGTTCGAAGCCAATACGGGATTCCCGACGTTATAGTCAATTGTGCGGGCGCAGGGCGGTGGAAATTCATCGAAGACACCACTCCAACTGAAGCCCTGGTCATGATGCAGGCACCCTACCTGGCAGCGTTCAATATCACGCATGCGTTCATGCGAGACATGCTGGCACGTCGGTCGGGTGTAATCGTCCACGTGAATTCACCCGCGTCGATCTTCCCGTGGCCGTCGTCAGTAGGCTATTCCGCGGCGCGTTGGGCGCTACGCGGTTTACACGAGGCCCTATGCCAAGACCTGGTCGGTACGGGTGTCCAGAGTTGCCACGTTGTCTTCGGTCGGGTGAACAGTGCATATTTCGAGCACAACCCCGGTGTCGCGGACAATGTGCCACGCATCGCCAGCACCATACGGACCTTGTCCACCGATGAATGCGGTCGCGTGATTGCGCGACTGGCCGAACGCCCGAAACGGGAGTTGCTATATCCCTACACGCTCCGGCTCTACGGCTGGAGCTATCGCCTGGCACCTTTGCTCGTACTTTGGCTGATAAGGATAACCGGTGCTAAGCGTCAATAAGCTAATTTAGGCCAGCTTCACGCGATCGCGAACGTCCGCTATGCGTCATGTTGTCGGTTCGGTTCGGTTCGGTTCGGTTCGGTTCGGCAAGACCCGTTCAATCTATCGGAAGCGATCGTTCGTGGCACAGGTTCACGCTTCGACCCCAAACGGCTGATGATCGATAACTTGCACCCAGAGCGCTTGAGAAGGCAAGGCGCGCACGACAATCCGTTCGCGCCCCGCGACCCTTACAGGAAAGCGTCCAGTGCATTCGCCGCCACAAAAAGGGCGATCGTCTGCTTCACATGCGTACGGATGTCGCCGCGGACATCATCAAGGCTCTCACCCATCAACGCTCTCATGAGCATCGGCGAGACGATCGCGTCAAGAATCTGGGTCGCGAGAGCACGCGAATGCCGCTTGGCCTGGGCGCGCGCCTGGGGTTCGAGTGCGCGTCCGGAGTGCTCGGCGATCATGGTCGCCACCGCTTCTATTGCGCGCGACCTGCCGGCGTCGCTCGTCAGTTTCGCAAGCGTTGGAAACCGCGGCGCGTCCGCCACCACCATTCTGATCAGTCCAATCACCTCGTCGCTGAGCAAGCGCGTGACAAGCGTCTGCGTCACCGATACCAGCCGTGGCGCAAGCGCCGCCGATTGCGGCGTTTCGAACACGAGTCGCAGGCTGCGTTCGCAGTTTCGTGTGACTACCGCCGAAAACAACGCTTCCTTGCCGCTGTAGCGGCTGTAGAGCGTTGCCTTGCCCGCGCCTGCGGCCTCGGCAATGCGTTCAAGCGATGTCCCGCCAAAGCCGTTCTGAAGGAACATGGCCGTGGCGGCATCGAGAATTCGCTCTTCAACGTCTCCCGCCATAGCGTTGGACGGACGGCCTTTCTTGCGCGAAAACATCGACCTGATCGGGCAGAAGGCCATCTCTGCATCAGGATTTTTCGGGATCCGGCTCACCACTGTTCCTTGCAAGAAATCACATGAGGGAATTATCGCAGGCTTTTTGAATAGAACGGAACCGTTCCGTTCTATTGTAGAATGCATCTCAATATTATTTTGGAGAATGCAATGGCCGGTAGTGAAAGCGAAAACAGCACGCCCTCCGGCGAAAGCAAGGCCGATGGCGATCAGGCCGATGCAGCCAACGGGCAAGAACAGGAAACGTCCAAGCCGATGAGCCCGGGGCGCAAGCGCCTGAACACGGTTATCGGCGGCGCGGTGTTGCTGCTCTGCGTCGCGGCGGGCGTTGGCTACTGGCTGCATAGCCGGCACTACGAAAGCACGGACGACGCATTTATCGACAGCAATCAGAGCCAGATTGCGTCGCAGGTGAGCGGGCGGGTGGTCGAACTGCTGGTCACCGATAACCAGCACGTCGAAAAGAACCAGCCGCTGCTGCGGATCGACCGGCGCGACTTTGAAGTGAAGCTCGAACAAGCTGAAGCGCAGGAAGCGAACGCGGTCGCGCAAGTCGCGCAGGCGCGCGCTGACTTGCTGTATCAGACGGCCAGCCTCGCGCAGCAGACTTCGCAAGTGCGGGTCGCGGAAGCCGACCTGACGCAGGCAAAACAGGATCTCGCCCGGTACACGGGAACCGATCCTGCCGCCATCACGCGCCAGCAACTGGAACAAAGCCAGGCGACGACCAAGAGCGCGTTCGCCAAGCTCGATAGCGCGAAACAGGCGGTGCAGGCGGGCGAAGCCCAGGTTGCGTCGCAGCGAACAAAGATCGACGCCGCGCAGGCGTCGGCCCGCCAGAGCCATGCCGATGTCGACAACGCGAAGCTGCAACTGAGTTACACCGAAGTGCTAGCGCCGCAAGCAGGGAAGGTGACGCGCCGCACCGTAAACCTCGGCAACTACGTCACGCCTGGGCAGGCTTTGGTCGCGGTGGTTCCCGACGAAA
>NZ_JAQGMM010000533.1 GCF_028292365.1 Caballeronia sp. | reverse complement strand
GTTGCCCGAGCGTGGTCCTTACGGACATCGGACCCCTTAGCCTTGCCGCACCGTCCCCATTTGTCGCCATCGTCACCGCTATACGCCGGACTCACCTATGTCGCAGACCATTTCCCCCGCCGTGCCGGCTCCTTCGGCCCCTAAAGTCGGGTTCGTTTCACTCGGGTGCCCAAAAGCCTTGGTCGATTCCGAGCAGATCATCACCCAATTGCGCGCGGAAGGTTACGAGATATCCCCCTCATATGACGGTGCCGATCTCGTCGTGGTCAACACCTGCGGCTTTATCGATGAAGCCGTGCAGGAAAGTCTCGACGCCATCGGCGAGGCGCTTCACGAGAACGGCAAGGTGATCGTGACCGGTTGTCTCGGCGCGAAGAAGAGCGCGAGCGGGACAGGCCTGATTCAGGAAGTGCATCCGAAAGTGCTGGCCGTCACCGGGCCGCACGCGACGGCGGAAGTCATGAGCCACGTGCATCTGCATTTGCCCAAGCCGCACGATCCGTTCATCGATCTCGTGCCGCCCGCCGGCATCAAGCTGACGCCGCGGCATTACGCGTATCTGAAGATATCGGAAGGATGTAATCACCGGTGCACGTTCTGCATCATCCCTTCCATGCGCGGTGATCTGGTCTCGCGGCCAGTGGCCGACGTGATGCTCGAAGCCGAGAACCTGTTCAAATCCGGCGTCAAGGAACTGCTCGTGATTTCGCAGGATACGAGCGCCTATGGCGTCGATGTCAAATATCGCACCGGTTTCTGGAACGGCAAGCCGATCAAGACTCGCATGACGGACCTCGTCGGCGCGTTGGGCGAGCTTGCTGTGCAATACGGCGCGTGGGTCCGGTTGCATTACGTGTACCCCTACCCGAGCGTGGACGAAGTCATTCCGATGATGGCTGAAGGTCCGTTGAAGGGCCACGTGCTGCCGTATCTGGACGTGCCGTTCCAGCACGCGCACCCCGAAGTGCTCAAGCGCATGAAGCGCCCGGCGAACGCCGAGAAGGTGCTCGAGCGCGTGCAGAAGTGGCGTGCGATGTGCCCGGACCTGACCATCCGGAGCACGTTTATCGCCGGCTTCCCAGGCGAAACAGAAGAGCAATTTCAGACGCTGCTGGACTTCCTTCGTATCGCCGATCTGGATCGTGTCGGATGTTTCGCCTATTCGCCGGTTGAAGGCGCAACGGCCAACGAACTCGACGGCGCGCTGCCCGACGAAGTGCGCGAGGACCGTCGTGCACGATTCATGGAGCTGGCCGAGGAATTGTCGGCGGAACGCATGAAACGCAAGATCGGCAAGACGCTGAAAGTGCTCGTCGATGAACTGAGCAACGAAGGCGGTGTCGGCCGGACCGCGGCGGATGCGCCGGAGATCGACGGCGTGGTGTATATCGAGCCGGCAAAGAAGGCGTCGAAGCGCTACAAGGCGGGCGATTTCGTGTCGGTGAAGATCACCGGCGCCGACGGTCACGACCTGTGGGGCGAAGTCTGAGCGTCTGATTGTGATTTCACGCTCGGCGCGGCGGATTTAGCAAAGCGCAAAACTACTGAGACGAAGGAGCTGTCATGGCGCAACGTGAAGTGATGGTGGTCAGCGGCGTGCGGACCGCAATTGGCGATTTCGGCGGTGCACTGAAGGACTTCAGCCCGACGGATCTCGGTGCTCGCGTGGTACGTGAAGTCTTGTCGCGAGCGAATGTGTCGGGCGAGGACGTCGGTCATGTGGTCTTCGGCAACGTGATCCAGACCGAACCCAAGGACATGTACCTGGCGCGCGTCGCCGCGTTGAATGGTGGCGTGGCGCAGCATGCGCCCGCACTGACCGTCAACCGCCTGTGCGGTTCGGGCCTGCAGGCGATCGTCTCGGCCGCTCAATCCATTCTGCTTGGCGACACCGATGTCGCCATCGGCGGGGGCGCGGAAAGCATGAGCCGCGCGCCGTATCTCGCACAGTCGGCGCGTTTCGGCCAGCGCATGGGCGACGCGCGTCTCATCGACATGATGCTCGGCGCGCTGCACGATCCCTTCGATGCAATCCACATGGGCGTGACAGCAGAAAACGTCGCCGCGAAGTACGGCATCTCGCGCGAGATGCAGGACGAGCTTGCGCTCGAATCGCATCGGCGCGCGGCGCGGGCTATCGAGGCGGGTTATTTCAAGGAGCAGATTCTTGCCGTCACGCAGGCTTCGAAGAAAGGCGACATTGTCTTCGATACCGACGAGCACGTCCGCCTGAACGCCACGCTCCAGGATTTCACGAAGCTCAAGCCGGTGTTTGCCAAGGAAAACGGCACGGTTACGGCGGGCAATGCGTCGGGCATCAACGACGCAGCCGCGGCCGTCGTGCTGATGGAACGCGGTGCGGCCGAATCGCGTGGCCTGAAGCCGCTCGCGCGGCTGGTCTCGTATGCGCACGCGGGCGTCGATCCGAAGTACATGGGCATCGGCCCGATTCCGGCCACACGAAAGGCATTGGAGCGCGCGGGATTGACCGTTGGCGATCTCGATGTGATCGAAGCCAATGAAGCGTTTGCGGCGCAGGCGTGCGCGGTATCGAAGGAACTGGAACTGGACCCCGCGAAGGTCAATCCGAACGGTTCGGGCATTTCGCTCGGCCATCCGATTGGCGCGACCGGCGCGTTGATCACCGTGAAGGCGTTGTACGAACTGCAGCGGGTGGGCGGACGTTATGCGCTGGTGACAATGTGCATTGGCGGCGGGCAGGGCATCGCGGCAATTTTCGAACGCGTATGAGCACGGTAAGGACAGGAAACTATTCGATGACGCAAATGAAAGTGGCGGCAGTGGCGGCGATGGCGGCAGCGCTATTGCTCGCCGGCTGTAATTCGGCCATGCCGCCGGACGGCTCCCGAGCCGTGTCGGCGGCACGCGCAGCGGCTACGCCAGGCAATCTGGGCCTGCAGGCACCGGGTACGGCCGAAGCAATTGAAACGCTCGCGCTTCCGCCCGCCAAACCGCTGACCCCCAATCCGGCTTATGCGCGTTTCCCGACCTATGTCGGCACGCTCGGCGACAAGCAGATCGAAATGAAGCTCGGCGCGAAAACGGACGAGCGCACGGGTGTGCACGGTGAATACCGGTTCGCGGGAGCAACGACGGTGATCGTGGTTGCGGGGGACCGCGATGGCGATACGCTCGAGATCGAAGAGTCGAATGACGGCACGCATATCACCGGGAACTGGGTCGGCAAGTTTGCAGCCGATGGCAGCGTGTCGGGCGAACGCATGAACGCCGACGATTCCAATCCGCTGCCCTTCGACCTCAAGCCGGTCGGGTCAGGTCTTGCGCCTGCCCCTGCCGCCAGCGCGGTTGCACCGAAGGCGCCGCAATCGGCTGCGCCATCGCTGGAGCCGGCGCCTCCGCCCGCTCCCCCGGCAGCGGGCCACGCGCTGGGCGGGACCAGCAACGTGATCATCGGCGAGTGAAACACGAACTCGCCGTTCGATGTAACACGGCGTCATCGGCTTCACGCGATGACGCTTTTTTCTTATAGCCTCGAACAAGCAGGACACTCATGACCGATTCCAGCAATTCGTCCAATGCGCGCAGCCTGCAGACCCGCATCGTTCATCCGGAGGATCAGCTCACCCCCGGTTTTGATTCGTTCTCGATGCCGGTTACACGGGCGTCGACCGTGGTATTTCCGAATCTCGCCACCATGCGCGCGCTCGTCTGGAGCGACGATAGTCAGTGGCGCTACGGTCTGCACGCCACCCCCACGTCGCTTGCGCTGGCGCAGCGGCTGGCGGTGATCGAGGGCGGCAAGCACGCGCTGCTGCAGCCTTCGGGGTTATCGGCTATATCGAACGTGTATTTCGGCTTGGTGAAGGCCGGCGATCACGTGATGATTCCCGACAACGCATACTCGCCGAATCGCGATCACGCGGATTGGCTCGTGGCGGATTTCGGCCTCGAAGTGACGTATTACGATCCACTGATCGGCGCGGGCATCGATGCGCTGATCCGGCCGAACACCAAGCTGATCTGGCTTGAAGCGCCGGGTTCGGTGACCATGGAAGTGCAGGACGTACCCGCGATCACGAAGGTCGCGCGGGCGCGCAAGATACTGACCGCTATCGACAACACGTATTCGGCGGGTCTCGCATTCAAGCCGTTCGAGCATGGCGTCGATATCTCGGTGCAGGCACTGACGAAGTACCAGTCCGGCGCGAGTGACATCCTGATGGGCGCGACCATCACCGCCGACAAAGCCATCCACATGCGATTGAAGAGCGCGCGGATGCGCATGGGGATTGGCGTGTCTTCGGACGACTGTTCGCTCGTGCTGCGCAGTTTGCCAAGCATGCAAATCCGCTTCGACGCTCATGACCGGACAGCGCTGTCGCTGGCTCACTGGCTCAAGGCGCGGCCGGAAATTTCGGCGGTGCTGCATCCGGCGTTGGCGGATTGCCCGGGTCATGAATTCTTCAAACGAGATTTCACGAGGGCGGGTGGGCTGTTCTCCGTGGTCTTCGATAAACGCTACAGCCCGGCGCAAATCGATACCTTTGTTGAAGCGCTGGAAAACTTCGCGATCGGCTGGAGCTGGGGCGGCGCGAATAGTCTCGCGATGCCGTATGACATCAAGTCGATGCGCACCGCCGGAGATTGGCCGCACGAGGGCGTGCTGGTGCGGTTTTATATCGGGCTGGAAGATGAGGCCGATCTGCGAGCGGATCTGGAGCGGGCGCTGGCAGGGCTGGAAGCCTGAAAATGTTGATCGAGACAAGGGCTAAGTCTTTCGGCTCAGCCCGTGTCTCGCGATACGAGCCCGTTCAAAACAACCGCAGCAACCCGTCCAGTCCCACGAAGTTCAACGCCAGTCCTGCCGCTTCGCGCACCACCGGCTTCGCCCGGAACGCCACCGACAAGCCCGCTTCCGCCATCATCTTCAGGTCGTTCGAACCATCGCCCATGGCGATTGACCGCTGCGGATCAATGCCCAGTTGCGCGCAAGTTTCGCGCAGCGTACGCGCTTTGACATCGGCATTGACGATTTCGCCGGTGACCTTCCCGGTCAGCTTGCCATCGATTATTTCAAGCGTATTTGCGCGCGTGAAATCAAGCCCGAGCCGCGCCTTCAGCTTCTCGGTGAAGAACGTGAAACCGCCGGATACCAGCAGGGTTTTCAATCCCGCCGCCTTCGCCCCCGTGAGCATGATTTCCGCGCCCGGCGACAAACGCAGCCGTTCCTCATAAACCCGTTCCAGCGCGCTTGCGTCGAGGCCCTTCAGCAGCGCGACGCGCCGCGTCAGGCTCTCGTTGAAATCCTTGATCTCACCGCGCATCGACGCTTCGGTGATCGCTGCTACCTCTGCCTTCAACCCGCAAAAATCGGCGATCTCGTCAATACACTCGATCGTGATCAGCGTCGAATCCATGTCCATGGCGACGAGGCCAAAATCGCTCAGGCGTGATGCCGGGTCGATGAACGCGTAGTCCAGGCGATGCGTGCCGCAATAAGCATCGATATCCGGACGCTGCAGCGGATCCGCACCGCTCAGGCGCAGCACCCGGCCGGCGTCCGCGCGTTCGCTCTGCTTGTCATGAGCGCGGGCGAGGGCGGTGAGCGGTTTCAGATGCGTATCGGCGATCGGATCGAGGCTTTGGATGACAAGGTTCATGACGGGCGGCAAGCGAGAAAAATAGCGTGGGAAAGGTGCGCAAGACCCGTCATTGTAATGGTCCCGACCGATGGCGGATCTGCGCGCCGCGCCGCTATGATGGTTGCCGATAAAACGACGGAGACTCGCATGACCCCGACCGAACGCGCGCTCGACTTCGATCTGCGCAAGCTCGACGCCGCGTTTTACGCCGATCCGTATCCGGTCTACGACGCGTTGCGCACCAGCGAGCCGATCAAGACAATGCCCGATGGCTCGCTGTTTCTCACGCGCTATCGGGACGTGCAGGCCGTGTATCGCGATCCGAAAACCTTCAGTTCGGACAAGACCGTGGAATTTGGCCCGAAGTATGGCGTTCATACTCCGCTGTTTGCGCATCACACGACAAGCCTCGTCTTCAACGATCCGCCGCGGCACACGCGTGTGCGCAAACTGATCGCGGGCGCGCTGACTGCGCGCGCGATTGCGGCAACGGAACCGGGTCTTGTGAGTCTGATCGATGGACTTCTCGACCAGGCTGCGGCACTCGGCGAGATCGATTTAATCGATGATTTCGCTTCAGCGATTCCAGTTGAAGTGATCGGCAACCTGCTCGACGTGCCGCACGATGAACGCGCACCATTGCGCGACTGGTCGCTCGCGATTCTCGGTGCACTGGAGCCTGCGCTCACCCCGGAGCAGGAAGCGCGGGGTAATCGGGCGGTAGCGGATTTCATCGATTATCTGGTGACGCTGGTTGCGCGCCGTCGTGCGCATCCCGGCGATCCGCAACATGATGTGCTGACGCGGCTGATTCAGAGCGAAGCCGACG
>NZ_JAQGMM010000523.1 GCF_028292365.1 Caballeronia sp. | reverse complement strand
ATCGTGGCCATCTACAATTCCACCGTGCCCTCGCGCCTTGTCACTGCTGACCTGGAACCGGTCTCGGTCGAAAGCCGACTTGCGTGGTTTCATGCGCATGGCCCGAAGGCACGTCCGCTATGGGTGGTTGAAGAAAACGGCGAGATCATCGCGTGGCTGAGTTTCTCCGACTTTTACGGCCGTCCGGCTTATCTGCGAACGGCTGAAGTCAGCATCTATCTCGCCGAAAGCGCGCGTGGCAAGGGACTGGGCAAGCAGTTGCTGCAAGTGGCGGTGGAACGTGCGCCGGCGTTAGGTATCGACACGCTGCTGGGCTTCATCTTCGGTCACAACGAAGCAAGCCTGCGCCTGTTCCAGCGCTTCGAATTCCAGACGTGGGGCACGCTACCGCGCGTCGCAGTGCTGGACGGCGTTGAGCGAGACCTTGTGATCCTCGGCCGGCGGCTCGGCTGATCTATTCGGCTGACGCATATCGAATGATCCCTGGCTCGCCGCCCAACCCAATCCCGCTCTAACGGAATCTCCATGTTCGTCGATTCGCATTGCCACATCAATTTCGAAGGCCTGGCCGATCGTCTGCCCGAGGTGCTCGACAAAATGCGCGAGTTGGAGGTGACGCATGCGCTGTGCGTCTCGGTTGATCTGGAAACGCTGCCTTCGGTGTTGAAGATCGCCGAGGAGAACGAGCATATTTATGCATCGGTCGGCGTGCATCCGGACCACGAGGACGCGCGTGAACCGAGCGTGGCGGATCTCGTGGAACTGGCGCAGCATCCGAAAGTCGTGGCTATCGGCGAGACGGGGCTGGATTATTACCGTCTGGAAGGCCGCAGCATCGCCGATATGGAATGGCAGCGCGAACGCTTCCGCACGCATATTCGGGCGGCGCACGCGACGGCGAAACCGCTGATTATTCACACGCGTTCGTCGTGGGAAGACACACTGCGGATCATGGCTGAGGAACGCGCGAGCGTGCCGGGCGGCGTGATGCATTGCTTCACGGAACCGTGGCATGTCGCCGAGGCGGCGCTCGGCCAGGATTTTTACATTTCGCTGTCGGGCATTGTCACGTTCAAGAGCGCAAAAGACGTGCAGGACGTCGCGCAACGCGTGCCGCTTGAGCGTTTGCTGATTGAAACGGACTCGCCGTATCTGGCGCCGGTGCCGTATCGTGGGAAATCGAATGAACCTGCGTACGTAAGTTATGTCGGACGCTTCATCGCGCAATTACGTGAGATGCCCGAAGACGCGCTGGCGGCAGCCACCACGCGTAATTTTTTCACGCTGTTCAAGATCCCGCAGCCGCAGCCAGTGGAGCACTGAAGCCCGCCAGGGTCTTTTCACCGCGGCGCGCTCGATCGCTCGCCTGACAGATTTATTATTTCGTTATTAGAACGTTAAGTAATCCCCAAGGAACACATGCTTACATCTTCGACGGTTTCTGCTTCGACCCATTCAACCCCCTCCACCGGTCAATCCGCCCTGTCGCGTAAGACATGGCGAACCCTGGTCACGGGACTGGTGCTGACGGCCGCGGCCATTGCGCAACCGGCGTTCGCCACGCCTGCCGACTCGATGATCAAGGCAGTAAAGTTCGACGACATCTCTGCCGTTAAAAAGCTGTTGTCACAGGGCGTGGATCCCAATCTGGTCGATGACACCGGCACACCGTTGCTCGTGATCGCGGCGAGGGAAAAGTCGGACAAGGTAGGCAAGCTGCTCGCCGATAACCCGAACATCGACCTTGAAAAGCTCGATCCCGCCGGTGAAAACGCGATGATGCTGGCCGCGCTCAACGACGACCTCACCTTCGTGAACCTGCTGATCGCGAAGGACGCGGAAGTGAACAAGAAGGGCTGGACGCCGCTGCACTACGCCGCGACCAACGGTCATGACGACGTGGTCAAGGTGCTGCTCGACCATTCGGCTTACATCGACTCGGGTTCGCCCAACGGCACGACCCCGCTGATGATGGCGGCGCGCGGCGGCCATTTGTCGACAGTCAAGCTGTTGCTCGATGAAGGCGCTGATCTTCGGGTGAAGAACCAGATTGGCATGACGGCGGTGGACTTCGCGAATCAGTATCACGAGAAAGATGTGGCGGAAGGGCTGGCGGCACGGCTGGCATCGATGCAAAACCAGGGCGCAGCGGGCGCGTCGGGAGCACCGCAAAGCGGCGCAAACAGTGCAAAATGACGCTCGCACGGGCGAGCACCTGACTTTGGTTTAACTGAGAACAGGTCCCGGCCGCGCGGCGTGAGGAATATACGAGGAACAGCGGGTGTGTCCGGAAATGATAAGCCGATGAACGGCGCGTCCGGATGCGCTCACTGAAAAGACGGGTTTGGCCAACAAGACAGGATGTTTTCGCCTGCGCATCCAGGCCGGCCCGCAACCGCCAACATAAGAAAGGACCATCATGCAGCGGGTTTTTGTCATGGCCAGTGTGCTCGCGTTTCCGCTTAGCGCGGCCGCGTTCACGGGCAACGATCTGAACATGCTTTGTACCAAGACGGACACAGCCTCACGCAGCGCATGTGCGGCTTATATAGAAGGTGCCGCTGACGGCATCTACAACACGATTGAAGCCATTGGCGGTACATCGGGACCGCAGATCGGCCAGTATTTTTGCCTGCCAGTCGATGTCAAACCGCAGGAGCTGACGGACGCGGTACGCAAGTTCATCGCCGACAATCCCACGCGCGGCAACTTCAACGCCACAACCATGGTGTCGCTCGGGCTCGGCAAGGCTTTCCCCTGCAAAGCTGAAAAATAAGCCAACATTCGCGTCGGGCGGCTCATCGAGGCCGCCCGCCGTCTGCCAGGTCACCGGCCGACCGGCTGCGGCATATGCTGCAATGCAATAGAATAGTCATCTCATCACGCGGCTGACGGGTCAACCCGGCCGGCCGCGGATGTCACTGACGTCACTGCGCGCCATACGCACGCAGACGCAATCGGGTTTTGCACACTCCCGTCGTATCCCCTCGTATCACCTTCCAAGGCTGATCCCACGACGACGATGACCTCTCTCGCTTCCTTCAATTCATCCTTCGATTTCGACTCCTTCGAGCGAATCGCTTCCGCTCCGCTCAATACCTGGCCCGGCACGCTTGTCGTGGCGGCCCTTTCCGTACTGTTTGCGATCGGCGTGCATCGCGTGGGCGCTCGCATCCTGATGCGCATCGCGCGGCCGTACCCGTTGATGAGCGTGGTATTGCGCTTTATCGACAAACCCGCGCTCGCGCTGCTGATCATTCTCGGCCTCGGATTCGTGCTGGTTGAAGCGCCCGATGCACTGCCGTTCGCCGCCGCGCTACGCGACCTGCTCACCGTGCTTCTGATTGTCGCGCTGACGTGGCTTGCCGTGCGTTCAGTGGGCGCGGTGGCCGAAGCGCTGGTGCAGGCTCATCCGCTCGACAGCCAGGACAACCTGCAAGCGCGCCGTATCCACACTCAGGCGCGTGTGCTGGCGCGTTCGGTGATGGTGGTGATCGTGATCATCGGCTTCGGCGGTGCGTTGATGACGTTTCCCGCCGTGCGGCAGGTCGGCGCGAGCTTGCTGGCGTCGGCGGGCGTGGCGGGGCTGGTCGCCGGTATTGCTGCGCGGCCGGTGCTGGGCAACCTGATCGCCGGATTGCAGATCGCGTTGTCGCAACCCATCCGGCTGGACGATGTCGTCGTGATCCAGGGCGAATGGGGACGGGTAGAGGAGATCACCGGCACCTATGTATCCATCCGGATCTGGGACCAGCGACGCCTGATCGTGCCGCTGCAATGGTTTATCGAGAATCCGTTTACCAACTGGACGCGCAACAGTTCGCAGATCATTGGCACGGTGTTTTTCTATGTCGATTACCGCATGCCGCTCGCGCCGATGCGCGAAGAGCTCGAGCGGATTTTGCAGAACGCGCCGGAGTGGGATAAGCGCGTGCAGGTGCTGCAAGTCACCGACGCCACCGAAAAGTCGATGCAGCTGCGCGTGCTCGTCAGCTCCTTCGATTCCGGCTTGAACTGGGATCTTCGATGCCGGGTGCGCGAAGGCCTGCTGAACTTCATGCAGTCGTCGTATCCGCAGTTCCTGCCGCGGACGCGGGCGGATATTTCGCCGGAAGGGGAACATGTCGATTTTGTCCCGCCGCTTGAGCGCAGTCTCGCGGATGACAAGAATGGCGCGGCCGGAACGATCAGGCCGCCGGTGTCCCGCGGGACGGCCAATACGGAAGCCGATCCGGTGGCGAGCCGGGGAGAGCGGCACGGCCCGGACGCATCGGCGAATTCGGCGGCGAGCACCGCCCCGAGTGCGCCCGGCGGCGGCGCAACTAATCCCGCTGAGCGTCGCTAAAGCAAGGTCATCTGCATGAAATTGCTCACAAGCTCACACTAAGCGACAGTGAGAGGCCACGAAGCACAGCCTTTGAAGCCGAGCCATGAAGCACGCGTGGGGCATCGGAAAACGCGGCAATGAAATTGAACTGAGGCACTTACCCGGAGCCGAACGAAGATCGTCGACAAAAAACAAATGGCCACGACGGGCCACGACGCTCGCATAGGGCTCATCCATGCGGCCATGAAAAAATACACACCCTGAACAGAATCGCTAAAAAAGGAAGCCAGTAATGACTCGCCTAGTCGTTGTATCGAACCGAGTAGCCTCTCCGACAGAAACCAAAGGCTCGGCCGGCGGACTCGCCGTGGGCGTCTTCGGCGCGCTGAAGGACAGCGGCGGTGTCTGGTTCGGCTGGAGCGGTGACGTAGTCAGCGACAGCGTGGCGAACCAGGGACCGAAACTCGAACAGGACGGCGCGGTCACGTTCGCCACGGTCGGCTTGCCGAAGAAGGATTACGACCAGTATTACCGGGGGTTTTCGAACGCGACCTTATGGCCTGTCTTCCATTATCGCAACGACCTGGCCGTCTACGACCGCGACGAATACGCGGGATACAGACGGGTCAATTCATGGCTCGCGCATCGCGCCATCAAGCTGCTGCAACCCGATGACGTGATCTGGGTCCACGACTATCACCTGATCCCGTTCGGCGAGGCGCTGCGTTCGGAAGGCGTCACCAACCGGATGGGCTTTTTCCTGCATATCCCGTTTCCGTCGCCACAAATCCTGCTCAACATTCCGCCGCACGAAGAACTGGTCAAGTCGCTGTGCTGCTATGACGTAGTGGGCTTCCAGACGCCAGGCGACCAGGCTGCTTTCCACGATTACATCGTCCGTCACGCGCACGGAACTGCCACGGCCGACGGCGAAGTGGAAGCGTTCGGACGCAAGCTGAAAACGGGCGTGTATCGCATCGGCATCTTCCCGGATGAAATCGCCGAACAGGCCACGCGTGGCGAAGCGCGTCAGGACGTGATGGACCTGAAGCAAAGCCTGGAAGGCCGCAAGCTCATCATGAGCGTGGACCGGCTGGACTATTCGAAAGGACTGGTCGAACGCTTCAAGGCGTTCGAGTATTTTCTCGAAAAATCGCCGGAATGGCGGGGCAATGTCACGCTGGTGCAGATCGCACCGCCCACGCGTTCGGACGTGGATACCTACCAGCAGATCCGCCATAACCTGGAATACGAAGCAGGACGTATCAATGGGCGTTATTCGGGCCTCGACTACACGCCGATCCGCTACATGAATCAGCGTTATGACCGGTGGAAGCTGATGTCGCTGTTTCGCGAGTCGCAGATCGGGCTGGTTACGCCGTTGCGCGACGGCATGAACCTGGTCGCGAAGGAATATGTCGCGGCGCAAAATCCGGACGATCCCGGCGTGCTCGTGCTGTCCCAGTTCGCCGGTGCCGCCGATGAAATGAAGGGCGCGCTGATGGTGAATCCGCACGACATGGTCGGCATGAGCGAGGCGATTGGGCGGGCGCTTTCCATGCCGCTCGCCGAACGCCGCGAGCGCTACGAAACCAACATGGTGATGCTCCGCAAATACGACCTGGGCGTCTGGCGCGACTCGTTTCTCGCCGACCTGCGAGGCGTGAAATTGAACAAACCGCTGAGCAAACGCCCGGCGGGTAACAAATAACAACACAGGCAGCGCCGATGTAAAACGCTGCCTAACAGCGTGATTTCGGCCTGAAAAACGCAGGAATTCGACAAAATCCGAGTGTTTCGCGACTGTAACAGGGTCGTGAAAGTGAAAGTTTTGCCAACTTTTAGGCTTCCACAGCCAATAATACGGTGTCGTTCTCGTGCGCCCAGTCTTTCAACGTCGTTTCAACGTCGTTACAAATTCGCGCGCGAGGACGTCCGGCGCCCGTGCCGATCACTATCACCGACTAAACATCACGGCGACGTAAGACCGAGTGGAGACGCGAACAATGAGAATTGCACAAATAGCACCGTTGACCGAATCAGTGCCGCCCAAGCTGTATGGCGGCACTGAGCGGGTTGTTTCATATATTACCGAGGCGCTGGTTGAACTCGGGCATGACGTGACCCTGTTCGCTTCCGGCGACTCGCAAACCAAGGCGAAGCTGGAAGCCGTGTGGCCACGCGCGTTGCGCCTGGACCCGGCTATCCGCGACCGGATTGCCCCGCATATGCTGCTGATGGAAATGGTGCGGCGCCGCGCTGACGACTTCGACGTGCTGCATTTCCACATGGATTACTACTCGTTCTCGCTGTTCAAACGCCAGGACACGCCGTTCGTGACCACGCTGCATGGCCGGCTCGATTTGCCGGAACAGCAGCCGATCTTCAACACGTTCAACACCGCGCCGGTCATCTCCATTTCGGACGCGCAACGTCATCCGTTGCCGCAGGCCAAATGGCTGACGACCGTGTATCACGGGTTGCCGGAAAAACGCTACATGCCGCAGCCGGTTGAGCAGACGTACCTGGCGTTCCTTGGGCGGATATCGCCGGAAAAACGCGTCGATACGGCCATCCGGATTGCCGGCCGTTGCGGCATGAAAATCAAGATTGCGGCGAAGGTGGACGCAGCCGACCGTGAGTATTACGAACGAGAAATCGCGCCGCTGATGGAGCTGCCGTACGTGGAGTTCATCGGCGAAATCGCCGATGACCAGAAGGCCGATTTCCTCTCCGGCGCCCATGCGCTGCTGTTCCCGATCGATTGGCCGGAACCCTTCGGGCTGGTCATGATCGAGTCGATGGCGTGCGGCACGCCAGTAATTGCGTTCAATCGCGGCTCGGTGCCGGAAGTGCTGGAAGAGGGCGTGACGGGGTTTATCGTCGAGGACGAGATTGGCGCCGTGGCGGCTGTGAACCGGCTGCATACGGTGTCGCGCGAAGGCGTGCGCAAGCGCTTCGAAGAACGCTTCACGTCGCATCGTATGGCGCAGCAATATGTTGATGCTTATCAAGCGGTCGTACGCGCGCAAAGGCGTTCACGCCTCAAGCTGATCGATAGCGCAACGAGCTAAACGGCACGTCTGAAGAGCGCGTCTGAAGAGCACGTCGTCAGCGTTCGAAGCCCAAAAAAGCCCAAAAGAAAACCGCCGCGCAGCACGACCTTCCGGTCATGCTGCGCGGCGGTTTTAACGTGCGCGCTTGATTCAGGATTCAGGCCTGCTCGTGCCGGCCGGAGGTCCTGATCAGATCTTCAGGCGCGATACCTTCGTGCCTTCCAGCGACAGGTTCGCCATCAGGCCAGCATTCGTCAGCACGAACACTTCGACCGGCGCCGTTGCGGTATCCGAATCGATATTGCCGTTCGCGCCCATCTTGACCAGTGCGACCGATGCATCGCCACCGACTGACCAGCCATCGGTATTGCGGAATTTATCGAGCGCGTCCTGCGTCATGAACAGGAAGATGATCGCCTTCGATTGCGCGCCAGCTTGCAGGCCGATCGACGCCGATGTCGTGCTGTAGTAGCCGACCGAGCTGCCGCCCACCCGCAGCGCACCCTTGCCGTACTGCGCGCCGACGATGAAGCCTGCCGCCAGCACCGACGGGAACACGAGCACGCCGCGCGCCTTGCCAACCAGCTCACGCGAGCCGCGAGCGGTGACGTAGAGGCGTTGCATGGTCGCGTCGATGTCCGCGTCGATCGAACGGCGTGCGTCCGCGTCGCCGGCAGTCTGTTGTGCGCCCTTATTCGAGGTCGTCGTGCAACCCGCTAGCGCTAAGCCACCCATTGCAAGTGCGGCGGTCGATTTGATCATGAAGTTTCGTCTTTGCATCGTTCTCTCCATCGTGGTTTTTTGGGAAACCCCATCTACGAGTGTTGCAACATGGCGTTTTATAACACAGCACGTCCGTGAGCAACATGTCCTGAAATCTCGCGGAGCCTTACCCCGCTTGGCTTGCGCCGTGTCAGGCAAATGCAATGTGGTAATTTTGACCTGCCTGGCCGAAATGCCGCCCGCACGAGAAAGCGCTTGTTTGCGCGAAACATTCGCCTCTCACAACAGACAAAACCCAAGGACGCAAACGGCGGGCCTGCTCGTCCGAATTCGTCGAATTCCGGTCAAAGTTACCCGTCAAAATAAAATGAAAAATTGCGTGAGATAGTGCAAAAGATCCTGCAGAGGTGTCGCCTGCGCGCTGAAACGCGACGTTTTTATGGCTTCGCAATCCGAGTGGATTCATTGGCTTGCTTCGCCTTGTCGTTTTTTGCGGGCGGCCGGCGCAGGGAGCGTCGAATTACACCGATCACCGCGCCGAGCAAAAACAGCGTGATTGCCGGTACGACCCAGTAGCCGACAAACGCGTGCCATAGATAACCGAACAGCACGCTACGGCGAGTCGAGTACTCCTGCTGCGCATCCTGGTTCTTGGCAGCGTTGGCTGCGACTACGTCCGGCGGACAGCCGGCTGCGCGCGCTTCGTCGAGGGAACCGTGGCAGCGCGAAACGGCGGGAGCGGCACGTTGCGCGTCGGTGAACGTCCACGTGGAAAGGGAATGAGCAAGATCCTGGGCATCGTACGCGAGTTGCTCGCGTAGTTCGTTGGCCGCCACGATCATGACGGGAACCGCCCAAAAAACAATCACGACCAGCCACCGCCTGAACCAGCGGTTTTTATATCGCCATACCATCCTTGGGGCCTCCGTCCGTTGCAGTGCTGCAAGCCGGCTAGACTGTGGCGGACCGATGGCGCATTAGTTGTTCTAGTGGGCCGCCTTCGCGTCATCTTATGAGATAAAACGCGCGCCGCGTAGTAAGACCGTAGCTGCACTGCAATAAGACGGGGCGGGGTTTTCCCGCGTTCGGGACTTCACCTACGCGGGGTTTATCGGCGATTTATAGGTGAGAAAGCCATGAAAAAAGCCGCGTGTTCAAACCACGCGGCTTCATCAAACAATTGAGCGTCACCTCGCTCCGGTTCAGCCCTTGTTGCTGAGACAGTCCTTCATGAAGGCCTTCCGATCGTCGCCTTTCTTGCCCGTCGCCGATTTGTTGCATGCCGTCATTTTCTGCTGCTGGGTCATCGGCGCTGCAGCTGCTGGTGTCGACGAGAGGCAATCTTTCATGAACGCCTTGCGGTCATCGCCTTTCTTGCCCGTAGCCTGTGCATTGCAGGTCGTCATCTTCGATTGCTGGCTGTTTTCGGCAAACGCCGGCGTTGCAGCGAAGGTCACACTTAAAGCGGCGCCCAATGTCAGCGCTGCGATGGTTGCCCGGATCTTCATGCGTTTTCTCCCTTTAGATGGATGACGTGAAACGAGGTGAGGTGTTGCAAGTCAGGCACGTATTAATACCGCTGCGGCGTTCGCCGTTGTTTTGCAAAACCAAGCAGGCAAACCAAGGCAAGCCATTATGGCAAAAAGCCATACAAATGCCGTACGGTTTCGAACCTACGGATAAACGATATGCACAGTGCGGCCGCATGATTCAAAAAACGCCCGCATTAATCGATTCAGACTGGTTAACACCGGTCTGCCCTGGTCCGGTTCCTGTTGATACACGTTTTGTAAGCTTTCTTTCGCCGATGACAACGGTTCTGCACAACAGGCTTACAATTTTCATTTTTCTCGCGTGCTGGCATAGCCTGCTTGAACCACCCATGAGTTCAATGATTTCGTGGCCTGCAACGACTCGCACTCCCCCGCATCCGCAAGGAAAGCCTCCGTTGTAGCATCGCAACATCTGCATGAATGGTGTCATCGCCTCGACAAAGCGCATTCACAGATTCTCCCTACACTCTTTCGTGCGCAGCGTTGTAAAGCCGTGCGATCCTGTCGTCTACTGCTGAAAGGAGTTGCGTATGTCCCATCCTTTATCCGATCACTACAAAGGTTTCGAAATCACCGTCCAGGCGTTGCGCCGCGGGAAAGAACGCGACGAGCCGGACGACGGCCCGCGTCATTTCGATATCGTCGTCAACATTTCACGCAGTGCCAGCGGTGAGAGCGGGAAATCGGAGATGTTCGGCGTGCCGGAGCAGGAACCGTTCGACAGTCCCATCGACGCGACGCGGGCGGGTATTGAATACGCGCGGTCGATCATCGACAAGAAGGTGAAAGGGGAGTCCGTCGATGAGCTGTAAACGCTCGCCGGCATGGTGGCGGTGGCAAAGCTTCACGGCAAGACTTCACGACATTTTGCAAACGGAAGCTGACTAGCGGCTCGGCGGGCGAAGTCTCGCCGCATCCCGTGTTGCGTAAAAATCAGGGCCGACAGCAATTGCGGTGGGCAGCGGGAACGTCCACGCTCACTGGACCGTGCGCGCTTGTCGCTTGGGGCCGAAGACACGCAAGCGCGCACACGGATCTCGCGCGATGTTCAATCCCGGCTATCCGACGAAATCATGTTCCGACGCCCGGCACGACGACCGAATCGACCGGGGGCAATCCTTAGCTGCGCCACCCCGACGCCTCGACACCCCACACCCGCTGCCCATCCTGTTTCATCCAATAACTAACATCCAACAACTCAAAACGAACCGAGGAGATTTGCCGCATGAACGCACATCACAAACGTGTCAAACCCGCGTTGCGCCGCCGTTTCTTGTCTGTCGCGCTGGCACTGGGCGCGTGCGCCGCGTTGCCGTTGTCGCTGTATTCAACAGGTGCCGCCGCGCAAGCCGCGCACAAGCCGAAGGTCGCGCTCGTGATGAAATCGCTGGCGAACGAGTTTTTCCTGACCATGGAAACCGGCGCCAAGGACTATCAGAAACATAACTCGAGCCAGTTTGACCTGATCACCAACGGCATCAAGGACGAAACCGATACCGCGAACCAGATTCGCATTGTCGAGCAGATGATCGTCTCGAAGGTCGATGCGCTCGTGATCGCCCCGGCTGATTCGAAAGCGCTCGTTCCGGTCATCAAGAAGGCCGTGGATGCAGGGATCATCGTGGTGAATATCGATAACCGGCTGGACCCGGATGTGCTCAAGTCGAAAGACCTGAACGTGCCGTTCGTCGGCCCGGACAACGCGAAAGGCGCGAGGCTGGTCGGCGATTATCTGGCCAAGCGGCTCAAGGCTGGCGATGAAGTCGGCATTATCGAAGGTGTGTCGACCACCACCAACGCGCAGCAACGCACAGCCGGCTTCAAGGAAGCGATGCAAACAGGCGGCATGAAGGTTGTTGCGCTGCAATCCGGCGACTGGGAAATCGACAAGGGCAATGCGGTGGCATCGCAGATCCTGAACGCGAACCCGAACATCAAGGCGCTGCTGTGCGGCAACGACAACATGGCGCTCGGCGCGGTGGCTGCGGTGAGAGCGGCCGGCAAGGCGGGCAAGGTGCAGGTCGTTGGTTACGACAACATCAACGCCATCAAGCCGATGCTCGCCGACGGCCGGGTGCTTGCGACCGCCGACCAGT
>NZ_JAQGMM010000505.1 GCF_028292365.1 Caballeronia sp. | reverse complement strand
TCCTTGAAACGGGGAATAAGGCGTGTGGCGCCAATCGGCATACCCAAGTCGTCAGATTCAGCGAGCAAAGAAGCAGCGAGCAAATCGAAAAACGGGGGCAGCTCGCAACAATAAAGGCGAGCTTTTCGTTAGAAGCTGTATCGGATTCGACAGGCCGAGGCGGCTTTGTCGTCAGCCTGATGCATGATCGGCCGAGAAAGGCCTAGCAGGGAGGGGACAGTTTCTAAACTGGATTGGAGCAAAACGCTACGAGGCGCCGCGCTGCGTGCGATGAATCAATTAAAATCATCAATTCACCCGGTCACAGTGAAGCGCAGGCAAGAGTATAGCGGCAATTGTTGCGCTGCGCCAGATTTTAAGACAGTTTGATTCAACTTACAATTTGACGCGGGCGGGGACTTTCGCCTGCACCCGCATCCGCATCGATTGCGCCTGCATCATGATAAAGCGCTGCGAGGCACTTGGGCGCCAGCCGGTCGGGGCCGCCCGGCGGTGGTCTGGCTTGTTTTTACCGGGTTTTACCGGTTTTTACGCCGAGGCGCCGCTTTTCAGCGATTCCACCAGCCCGATATATTGCTGCTTTGCGGTGTCCTGCGGCGTGCCCGCAAGCGCGGTCCACGCGTCGTATTTGTATTTGCCGGCGATATCGGTGAAACCCGGCTTGTCGCCTTGCACATCGCCCACGCTTGCTTGCTTGTAGAGCGCGTAGAGGCGCAGCAGCGTCAAGTTGCCTGGACGTTCGGCCAATTCCTTGACGTCCGCCTGGGCAAGCGCAAATTGCGCGTCGAGTTCGTTGATTCCGCTCATTCGGTTCTCCGGACATGCTGGTTGAGGACCGGCGATCATAGCAAGCTGGTTGCGCGAGGTTGTCGAGGGTTTCTTCCAGAATTCCCGGACGAGGGGCCTGAGCTTCCACGGGCGGGCATTGTCCGTATGGGGCCGATCGCCTCTCGGCTCACGGGTTACCGCAGTTCACGTTACATCACGCATTACAATAGCGGCCATGACACGCACCGTTTTGCTCGCCCTCGATACCTCGACCGAATTCTGCTCAGTCGCGCTGCTGATCGCCGACCCGACGGCCGTCGCCGGGTCCGATGCCGCACCAACAGCCTATGAAAGCGCCCCTCATTACTCCGCGGGTGAAGTTCACGTCTGGTTCAGTCATGAATTGACGGGACCGGTTTCCAGCACGCGCTTGCTGCCCGCGATCCGCGAGTTGTTCGATACCGCCGGCTTGAAGCTTCAGGATTGCACTGCGATCGCGTTCGGCGCCGGGCCGGGCTCATTTACCGGTTTGCGCACGGCAACCGGTGTCGCCCAGGGGCTGGCGTTCGGGCTGAGCGTGCCGGTGGTGCCGATCGGTACCTTGCTCGCGTGCGCGGAGTTCGCGCGCTTGCACGAACCTTCGGCGACGCGCGTGCTCGCGGCGCTCGACGCCCGCATGAACGAGGCGTACTGGGCGGATTTCCTCTGGGACCCGGCGGCGGGAGCGGCGGGTGAGTGGACCACGGTCCAGACGGCATCGCTTGATCTGCCCGAGGCAATTGTCCGCCCGGACGAGCCGTTCACGCTGGCGGGCAATGCGGCGGCGGCTTTCGGCGAACGCTTGCCCATGCCGGCTGCCCCGGCGTGCCGTATCGATTTCGATGCTCTGCCGCACGCGTTACCCGTGGCGCTCGCCGGGTTACGCGCGCTGCGTGCCGGCCGGACGGTCGCGCCGGATCAGGCCGCGCCGGAGTACGTACGTAACAAGGTCGCGCAGACCACCGCCGAGCGGATGGACGCGCGTGCCGCCAAAGTTGCTGCCGCCGCTGCTGCAGAAGAGCAAGCCAATCAAGCCGACCCCGCCGCCCCGATCGTTCACACGACGGAGCCTCAACGGTGAGCGGCGTGTTGATGGCGGATCGTTATCTGTCGTCGATGACGGAAGCCGATCTCGATGAGGTCGCCGCCATCGAGAAGCTCGCATACGAATTTCCCTGGACCCGTGGCAATTTCCAGGATTCACTGCGCAACGGCTATTTCGGCGTGTGCCTGCGCCATGTCACCGGGACTTTGCTGGGGTATTGCGTGCTTATGCCGGTCGTCGATGAAATGCATTTGCTGAACCTGTGCGTAGCGCCCCAGGCACAACACGCCGGCGCCGGGCTCACGTTGTTGCGCGAAGCGGTGCGCATCTCGCGGCATCAGAAACTCGAGGGCGTGCTGCTGGAAGTACGGCCGTCGAATCCGCGCGCTATCCAGCTATACGAGCGCTTTGGTTTCGCCACCATCGGGCGGCGCAAAAACTATTACCCCGCGCGGCACCGGTCGCGCGAGGATGCACTCGTCATGCGTCTGACGTTTTCAAAGGAGGCCGTGGATGGCGCTGCATAAGTCGATGCTGGAAGAGTTCGGGCTGGGAACGGTCTGGGTGAGGCGGGGGGCAGGGTCGGCATCGACATCGGCTGAAGCGTCCACGTCGGTGCCTGCTCAGTCCGCAGATTCCACGGCGATTGCGCCCGATCGTAAAGCCGCCGTTGAGGGGCATCGGTCGGCTCTGCCCATGCCAATCGAAGAGGCCCACACGCCGGCGGCCCGGAAAGCTGATCCAGTCGATACGCTGACGGCGCTCGATGCCGCTCTCTCCGCTGCACAAGCGAGCCAGGGCAATGCGCAGCAAGCGCCGTCTGCAAAGATCGATTCGCCCCGGGTCGATGCCGCCGAGCCGCCAGTCTTCGATGACCTGCCCTGGCTCGACGATGTGCCTCCGCAAGCGCTCGCCGCATCTGAAACTATCGATGACACGGCCGCCGATATCGCGACCCTCGACTGGGACGCGCTGGCCGCTCGCGTCTCCGTGTGTGAACGCTGCCGCTTGTGCGAGCGTCGCACGAACTCGGTGTTCGGCGTGGGTGACCGGGAAGCGGACTGGATGCTGATCGGTGAAGCGCCGGGTGAGAACGAGGACAAGCTGGGCGAACCGTTTGTCGGCCAGGCGGGCAAGTTGCTCGACAGCATGCTGCACGCGGTGGCGTTATCGCGTGAAGACAACGTGTTCATTGCAAACGTCATCAAGTGCCGCCCGCCCGGCAACCGCAATCCTGAACTCGATGAAGTCGCGCGCTGCGAGCCCTATCTGAAGCGGCAGGTCGAACTCGTTAAACCCAAGCTGATTGTTGCGCTCGGGCGGTTTGCCGCGCAGAGCCTGCTCAAGACGGAAGCGAGCATTGCCTCGCTGCGGGGCCGGGTGCACGACTATCAGGGTGTGCCGGTGATCGTTACGTATCACCCTGCCTACCTGCTGCGCAGTCTCCCCGATAAAGCCAAGGCGTGGGCCGATCTGTGTCTCGCCCAGGCTACTTACCGCAAGTCGCTGCAGGCGGCAGACGGCCAGTGACGGCTGCCGACGAGATCACGCCATTCCACGACCCCGCCGTAAGGGATCTCGCGTGGCTGCTGTTCTCGCCGCACTTGCTGAGCACTTCGCGCGCGGGCGCGCCGCTCGCTCATCCCGACGCATCGGAGAGTGAGCGCGAAACCACGTTGGCCTGGCTCGCAGCGCTTGATCGCGACCCCGCCGCCCTTCATGCGCAGGTTCACAAACCGTCGCTGACGCGGCTCGGCTTCTACGCCGAAGCGTTGCTCGAATACTTCCTGACGTATGGCCCGCACGCGCGGCTGATCGCGGCAAACATCCCATTGCGCACAGCAGGACTTACGCTCGGCGAGGTCGATTTCCTGCTGGAGAACGTGCGCGGCGAGCGGCTGCACTGGGAACTCGCGGTGAAGTTTTATCTGCACGTCGGCGAGGGTGAGGGCGCCGATACGTTGGCTCATTACGTCGGGCCGAATCTGCAGGATCGGTTCGACCTGAAGCACGCGCGGCTTTTGAATCATCAACTTGGTTTGAGTGCACGCGATGAGTTTGCATCGCTCGGTTTCGACGGTCCGTGGCGCGCCGAGCTGTTCGTCAAAGGGCGCTTGTTTTATCGCGATGGCGATCCTGGCTTGGCATTGAATACACCGCCCGAGCTTGCTGGTGATCATCTGCGAGGGTGGTGGAAGACGGCGTCGGAATGGCAGGATTCGAAAGCGGGTGGGCTTTTCGCTTCGTTGCCGAGGTTGGGATGGATGGCAGAACGAACGTTATCGGCGCAAGAGGGTGAGGCGCTGGTTGAACAGACGGGAGTGTTGTCCGAACGTGTTGCATCAACGCTGTCGTCGCCGATCATGGTTGCGCGTTACGAACGTTCCGAACGTTCCGATAGCGCGACCGGCGATGTATGGCGCGAGCATTCGCGCGGTTTCATCGTGCCCGATGAATGGCCGGAGCGTGCCGTTGACTTTGCGGGTTAAGCGCGCTTCCTGACCCCGCCGCCGAGCTCGCGCTTGGCAAAGCGACGCTCACCACCATCTGAAAAAATGATGCACCGGGCCAACTCCATGCCCGACGTCCAGCCGTGCGCTCTGTTCGATCGCGCCGGTCAGATAGAGCTTGGCATCGGCGGTGGCGGCAGCAAGTGAATCGCGTTGGGGCAGCAGCGCCGCAATCGACGACGACAACGTGCACCCCGTCCCATGCGTGTTCTTCACCGGCACACGCGGTCCGCCAAGCCGCAGCGATCCGCTTTCCTCGATCAGCCAGTCGGGGCTATCGGCGGAACTCAGATGGCCGCCCTTCATCAACACGGCCCGCGCGCCCAATGCTCGCAGCGCTTCGCCCTGGCGCACCATCGCGTCTTCATCTTCGGCTGATGCCACGTTCAGTAACGCAGCCGCTTCCGGCAAGTTCGGCGTGACCAGCGTCGCGAGCGGCAGCAGTTCATCGCGCAACGCAGCCACGGCATCCGGCGCGAGCAAAGCGTGATGGCTCTTGGAAATCATCACGGTATCAAGCACCACATGCACGGGCCGATACCGGCGCAACGCCGCCGCTACCGCGCGCACGACGTCGGCATTGGCGAGCATGCCGATCTTCACGGCATCGATGCGGATATCGTCGAAAACGGCGTCAAGCTGAGCGGTGACAAACGATGCGTCGGGAGTATGGATGGCCGTCACGCCGCGCGTGTTCTGCGCGGTGAGGGCGGTAATGACGGACAAACCGTAAGCGCCGAGCGCCGAGAATGCCTTGAGGTCGGCCTGGATGCCCGCGCCGCCGCCGGAATCGGAACCGGCAATGGTGAGCACATTGGGGATTGAATGGGTCATGAGGTTTTCGGGGGACTCAGAAGGATGCCAGCAATCGTTGCGCGGCCAGGCGTGGGTCGTCAGCGGTGCAGATCGCCGATACCACCGCGATACCGCCCGGTCGCGCGCGTTTGACATCGGCGGCGTTGTGCAACTGGATGCCGCCGATAGCCACCGTCGGATGAACAGAACGCGCACACAGCGCGGCGAGGCCGTCGACACCGCATGCCGCCGATGCGTCCGGCTTGGTCGGGGTATCGAATACCGGTCCCACGCCGACGTAATCGATCATGGCGCCCAGCGTGTTGGCGTGATCGACCTGCTGAGCGTTAGACACCGACAGCCCGATCAGCGCCTGCGCTCCAAGCAACTTCCTGGCGACATCCGGCGGCAAGTCGTTCTGGCCGATATGCACGCCATCGGCGCCGGCCGCGAGCGCAACATCCACATGGTCATTGATGATGAGCGGTACGCCATAGTGGCGCGTCAGCGGCAGCAGGTCGAGGGCAAGCTCAAGCCACGCGCGTTTATGCCACTCGGGGGCGCGTAATTGCACGATCGTGACGCTGCCGTCGAGCGCTGCCCGCGTGACGGCGAGCGCACGTGCATGCCCGCCGCATTGGACCGGATCGAGGACGAGATATAACGAAAGATCAAGGTTCATCACGCGCCGTGCGCGACGTCGCGAGATACGAGCGTGGCGGCGAACAGGTTTGCATCGAGCGATGCCAGACGGTCGAGATACGCGACCGCAAAACTGCCGGGCAATGCAGCGTCGCGCGATGCCAGTTCGCCCGCGATGCTCGAATAGGCGATAGCGGCGACAGTTGCGGCCCAACGCTCATCGTTATCGGCAACACCCACAAACGCCGCGACCGTCGCTGACAACGCACAGCCTACGCCGGTCACGCGCGTCATCAACGGCGATCCATTCGATAACGCGAGCGTCCGGCGGCCGTCAGTAACGAAATCGGTCTGACCCGTGACGGCGACAACGGCACCTGTATTCAGCGCGAGAAGTTGGGCTGCGTCGAGCGCGGCTTCGGCAAGAGCGGTGCTGTCGACGCCGCGTGCGCTTGATTCACCGCCCGACAAGCTGATGATTTCCGAAGCGTTGCCGCGAACCACGCTCGGATGTGCATCGAGCAGATCGAACGCGAATGCTGTGCGGAAACTGAGCGGGCCGACTGCCACGGGATCAAGCACCCACGGTTTATGTGCGCGATTGGCGGCCTCGACGGCGGCGCGGATCGCCTTGCTTTGCGGCAAGTCGAGCGTACCGAGATTCACCGATACCGCGTTGGCCAGCGGCACGAATTCGCCCACTTCTTCGCGGGCAATGACCATGGCGGGCGCGGCGCCCAGCGCAAGCAGCACGTTCGCCGTGAAGTTCGTGACAACGAGATTCGTCAGGCAGTGGACGAGCGGCGCGCGTTCGCGCACGCGCACGGCGAACGAAAAGAGATCGGCGGCGAGCATGGCAGGGTGTAAAGAAAATGGTGACAAGCGGGATTATCGCGCGCCGGGCGGTGGAGTGCCCGGCTAGGTTTCAGACTTTGGTTTGGCGATGAGCACGCGAGACGCCAGGGCCGCCGTTCAAAGCCACCGCTCAATGACGCGATTCGCCGATCAGCGCGACCGAATCGAAGGCCCGCTGATTCGCCTGATGCCGGCGCATGACAAAGTACATCATCAGGCAGACGAAGGTGCCGAACAGCACGATCACGAATTGAATCGGTACGTCGAGCCAGACAAGGACGGCGTACAGGCACAACATCACGAGCACCGAGAGGTTTTCGTTGAAATTCTGCACCGCGATTGAGTGACCCGCCGACAACAGCACGTGGCCGCGGTGCTGCAGCAGCGCATTCATTGGCACCACGAAAAAGCCCGACAAGCCGCCAACGATCATCAGGAAGATATACGCAACGATCAGGTAACCCGGAACGTGCATGCGGCCGAAATAGATGCCCCAGTGCACGGGAAACAAATGCTTCGAATAGAACGCGAGCAGCATCACCGCAACGCCCATCATGATGCCGACCGGCAGCACCGAAAGCGACTTTTTCAGCGGCACGCGGGCGGCCGCAAGAATGGCGCCGACCGCGACGCCGACCGCGATGATCGCCTGCAAAATGGCGGCCTCGGACAACGACATGCCGAGCGACACTTCCGCCCATTTGAGCACGATGAACTGCAACGTCGCGCCCGCGCCCCAGAACAGCGTGGTCACGGCGAGCGAGATCTGGCCCAGCTTGTCGTGCCAGAGCGCGTTGAAACAATCGGCGAAATCGGTGATCAGTTTGAGCGGACGATGTTCCTGCTTCGGATAACGCGCGCCGGTGTCGGGAATCCGCAGATTGAAAAGCGCCGCGATAATGTACATGAGCACGATCACGAGCATCGCTGCTTCAGCAGGCGTCTCGACCTTCGGGATGTGCAACTGGAGAATGTGCGAGGCAATGTGCGGACTGATCAACGCACCACCCATGACAGTGCCGAGGATGATCGAACCTACCGTGGTGCCCTCGATCCAGCCGTTCGCCGCGACCAGACGGTCGGCGGGCAACAGCTCGGTGAGAATGCCGTATTTCGCGGGCGAATACGCCGCGGCGCCGAATCCGACAATGCCGTAGGCGAGCAACGGATGCGCACCGACCAGCATGGTCAGGCAGCCGACGACCTTGATGGAGTTGGTGACGAACATCACGTGGCCCTTTGGTCTCGAGTCTGCGAAGGCACCTACGAAAGCAGCCAGAACAACGTATGACAGCACAAAAAACAGCTTGAGCAGCGGTGTCATCCAGTTCGGGGCGTGAAGATCTTTCAGCAGTGCGATCGCAGCGATCAGAAGGGCGTTGTCGGCCAGCGACGAGAAAAACTGCGCGGCCATGATGGTGTAAAAACCTTTTTTCATCTGATCCGATGCTAGTCCGCACTGCGGGTAATCCGCCCCGTTTGCACACGGCGCGCTCGTCGCTCGCGTCCGGCTTTGCGCTCAGGCTCCCGTTCAGGCAATTTCTGTTCGAAATGGGTTGTGTGCACGGCTTTATAACACGAAAATAGGCGCATTCTGACTAGCAGTAACCTGCATGACAATCCACTGACGCTCATCTGACATTCATGCCGGAATATCCGCAGGGCCAAGGTGGTCATAAAGCATTGATTCGAAACAGCTGTTTTTTCGAATTTCTGCTCATGTGCGCTGTCCTTGGCTTATGGATCGGCAAAAGATCTGTCCATATCTCGCGTGGGCCGGCCGCCAGCCGCTGAGCAAT
>NZ_JAQGMM010000370.1 GCF_028292365.1 Caballeronia sp. | reverse complement strand
ATGAAACCTGATTCGCATGACCTCAATGACCTGATGTATTTTTCGTACGTTGTCGAGCACGGCGGTTTCTCGGCGGCGGAGCGGGTGCTGGGTATCTCGAAGTCGCGCTTGTCGCGGCGCGTGTCGGAGCTTGAGACGTCGCTGGGTGTGCGTTTGATGCAGCGGTCCACGCGAAAACTCGCACTGACCGAGGCCGGCCAACTCTTCTACCAGCATTGCAAGGCGATGCTGGCCGAAGCCCAGGCCGCTGTCGATATCGTGCATAGCCTGCGGGATTCGCCGCGCGGCAGTGTGCGGGTCAGCGTGCCGGTGACGATCGCGCAGACGTTTTTGTCGGAGGTGATGCCCGATTTTTTGCATCGATACCCCGAGGTTCGCGTCGTTTTGAGCGTAACGAATCGCGTGATCGATTTGTTCGAAGATGCTATTGACGTTGCATTGCGGGTGCGCTCGGAACCTCCCGTCAATTCGACAATCGTTGCGCGCCCGCTGTGGCGCACGGAACAAATGCTGGTGGCAGCCCCCTCGCTGCTCAAGCCGAATGCGCCGCCGCTCACGCCGTCGGAGCTGGCGCAGTTCGATACGATTGACGTCCCGGCCACCGACGGCCGCCACGTTTATCGCCTGACCGCGCCCGACGGCACGCGTCACGAATTCGAGCACGAACCGCGCCTTGTCACCGCGGACCTCGGCATGATCCGCGAAGCGGTGCTGCGTGGCGTAGGTATCGCCGCGTTGCCGGAGATGATGTACGGCGCTGCGTTGCGCACAGGCCAGATGTCACCCGTCATGCCCGGGTGGACTTTTCCGGCGCCGCAACTCTATGCGGTGTTTTTATCGCGGCAGGGCATGGTGCCGGCAATTCGCGCTTTCGTCGATTTTCTTGTCGAGTCGATCAATGACAGCAATCGCTTCCCGGGAGAATGTCCTCTCCCCACGGAGCCCGCTCGCGAAACAGTGTGACTAATCGCGCCGTATGCGTAAGTTTCTGACATTGAAGCGTGCACTTGCGATGGTCAGATTCAATCGCTGCTGCCTTGAACGTGCTGTGCTCGGGCGCTATATTGAAATCTCTTCGCTAAGGAGCTGCTTATGCGAAAACTCACGGCCGCTTTTATAGTAGGCCTGATAGGGCTAATCGCGCTGTCCGTGTCGAGCACGGCTGTCGCATGCAGCGATACTGCGGATTCGAATGTCTCGACGCCAAAGTAAACGCTAGCCCGAATGTGCCGGCGCGCACACAAAAAAAGGCCTTCATCATTGCGATGAAGGCCTTTTACTTTTGGGGCTTCGGAAGGGGCTTCGACACTCTTCGAAGCCCGTACGCGCGCAAATCGTGCCGCGCTACTTCCCGCCCGCCTTCGGCTCGGTGACAAAGCCGATCTTCGATAACCCGCCGCCTTGCGCAGCCGACATCACATCGGCAACACGCTCATACGGCACCTTGCGATCCGCGCGCAAACGCAGTTCCGGTTGCGGCGTCTGCTTTGATGCGTCGGCGATGCGCGACTGCAGCGCGGCGTCGTCGACCTTCTGGTCATTCCAGAGCACCGTTCCGTCCGCTTCGACAGCAACGTCCACATGTGCCGGTTTCGTGTCCTGCGGCTGGCTGCTCGCCTTCGGCAAGTCGATTTTCACCGCATGGTTGATCGCGGGAATCGTGACAAGAAAGATGATCAGGAGAACCAACATGACGTCGACGAGCGGCGTCATGTTGATCTCGCTCATCATGCCGTCGTCCTCGTCACTGGAGAAAGGGCTCATGGCCATGGCGACGTCCCCTTAGCTCACACGCGATGCAGGCTGCTTGGATCCGGACGTAGACCCGGCAGCGGGCGCCGTCGCAGTGCTAGCAGCGTGTTGCGTAGCCAGGCGCAGGCCGTCTCCGCGCTTGCTGGACGCGAGTTTGGTGCCCGTCACGAAGAACGCGTGCAGGCCGTGCGCGAAACGGTTCAGCTTCGTGACAATGGTCTTGTTCCCGCGCGTCAGCGCGTTGTAACCGAGCACCGCCGGAATCGCGACGAACAGGCCGAACGCCGTCATGATCAGCGACTCGCCGACGGGTCCTGCGACTTGATCGATGGACGTCTGACCGGTTGCACCAATGGTCAGCAACGCGTGATAAATCCCCCACACCGTGCCGAACAAACCGACGAACGGCGCCGTGCTGCCGATCGATGCGAGCACGGCGAGCCCCGCCTGCATGCGTCCGACGCCTTCGTCCATGGTGTCCTTCAGGCAGCGCGTGATCCAGTCCGACACGTCCATGCGGTCGTGCAGATGCGGTTGCGTCTGATGGTGATGATCAGCGGCGTCCTGACCCGAGAGGGCGAGCGCGAGGAACGGATTGTCCTGCGCGCTCGAGGAATGGCTGCTCAGCTTCTTGATGCCGTCGGCGAAATCATCCGAGTGCCAGAACGCCTGCTCCGCATTCTTCGTGAGGCGCTTCAGGCGCACCACGTTCAGGCCCTTCACCAGAATCACTGTCCACGACAGGATCGACATGATCGCCAGCGCGAGCGCGATACCCCGCGTGACGAAATCCCCTTGCGCCCAGACATGCGCCAAGCCGTAGTTTTGCATTGCAGTTCCTGTAGATATCTAGAAATTAGGTCGAATTTTTTGTGTTGTTCAGCGTTCGTTGGATTGGTCTCGACGGTCGCGCTAGTCGTTCAAACCAAATACGAACGGCTGGGAATACGCAGCGCGGATCGCCACGCCGTTTTCCTTGTAGGGCTTGCATGCGCTTGAGCGCATGGCGTCGAGCGCGGCGTCATCCAGTCGCGACGAACCGCTGCTCTTCTTCAACTCGATGTTCTCAATCTTTCCTGTCAGCCCGACGACGAATTTCACCAGCGCCGTCCCCGATTCCCCGCGACGCCGCGACATCGCCGGATAGTCTGGCACCGCGATGTTGCATTCAAGATGCGCGACGTCCTTCGGCGCGTTGAGCTCCATGGTCGGACGCCCGATAGCCGGCGCCGCTGCAGCCGGCGCTGCCGCAACGGGCGGCGTAGGCGGAGCAGGTGCGGGCTCAGGCGCGGCTGCCGCAACAGGCGAGGGCGCCGTGGTTTCCGGCAACGGAGTCGGCGCGGCCTTCACGTGCGGCTGAATGACCGGCTTGGGCTTCGGTTGCGGCTTCGGTGGAACCGGTTTCGGCGGCGGAGGCACGGGCGTCGACTGAATGGCCACAGGCGCTGCGACAGGTTGCGGCGGCGCGGGACTGATCAGTTCGGCAGTGATCGTCTTCGAAACGATCGCGAGCTGCGGCGGCTCATTTCGCATCGTGAGCACCACCGCGAGCAGAGCCACGTGAATCGCCACCACAGCGACACTCGCGGCAATCACACGCGGATTGAGGCCTGGGGATTCGATCGAACGGGAGGAGTGAGCGTTAAGCGCCGCGGCCGAGTTGCCGGGCGAGATCAGGGGAGACGGCATATCAGCGTGGTTCTACGGCGGTGACACCGTACGAACAGCGAAAGCCCATGCAGCATGTGAGACTGGAGGACTTCATTTTCGAAAGATGAGCAGAGAAATAAACAGCGTGGCCACGAAACCGATCAGCAATTCCATCATTCCCTCCTTGGACGGGGGTTGGCGGGCTGGCTTAATGTGACCTGGCTTGCGGGCGGAGAAGCGGGGACTGCGATTTAGCCCTGGAAAGGCTGGCGACGGGTGACGATCGGCTTGAAAATCACGCGCCGGAGCTTCTGCATAGTCATTGCAGTGCAGTAACGCAGCACCGGTCGAATCCCCGTTGACCTGGAGCGGCCTTACGCGGCCTTGCGTTCGTAGAACGTCAGCGGTACCGCTTGATGCTGATCACCGCGAGCGCCGCAATGCGACGCGCAACCGCTTTGCAACATTACGTCGCGCACGGTTTCTTCGCATTTGCCGCAGCACATGGCAACCCCCAGTTCGAATTGCAGTTCGTCGAAGGTAGCAACGCCATCCGCAATCGAGGCGCGAATCTTTCTGTCCGACACTGACTTGCACACACAGACGATCATGATTAACCGCAATAGCTAACGTTAATGCGAATTATTATCATTCCTTATGGGAAGGTTGGCAATAGGGGTGCACGGTTTTTTTCGGTGTGGAGTGGGCGGGAAAAAGGGACGGGGCGCAGAGGCTTGTCGCACAAGGCGCCGTGCTTGTGTAAAAAACTGAAACCGCGCGCTTCGAAGGGTTTTTTTAGCCCTTGAAGGGGGATTTCAAGGCCTGGAGCGAGGAATCCGCGGTTTGGGATCGGTTGAGGCCATCTGGAAATGCGGCCTCAGACCGGATCGGATTCCAGTGCCAGCGTCCGCCGTGAAGGGATCACGATGTGTTCGACAGTTACATCCAGTCCGAGCAGCGACGCTGCGAGTTGCCGCAGAGCCCGACCGTCGTTGGTGGAGTAAAAGCGCGGCAATTCGACTGCCTGAGCTTGATTATGAGCTTGAGCCTGAGCAGGCGCGGCACGCAGTCCGAACGAATCCAGTTGCCGTTCGAGTTGCCGCGCAATCGCGACACTCGTATCGACTAGCTTGAGCCGGTCGCCGGAAATGGAGCGGATGGCTTCATCGAGAAAGGGGTAGTGCGTACAGCCGAGCACCAGGGTGTCTGCGTTGGCGTCGAGCATGGGCTGCACGTAGCTTCGCAGCAGCGCAACGAGTTCAGGTGAATTCGTGTCGCAACGTTCCACTGCCTGCACGAGGCCGTGCCCCGGTTGCAGGATGAAGTGGCAATCACTGGTATGGCGTTCAGCCAGCGCTTGAAAGCGCGCGCTGCGTAATGTAACGGCTGTTGCCAATACGCCCACCACGCGCGTTTGCGACGTGAGCGCTGCTGGCTTGATACCCGGTTCCACGCCGATCACAGGAATGGGCAAGCGTTCGCGGGTTTCAGCGATTGACTGCGAGGTCGCCGTGTTGCATGCAACCACCAGCGTCTTCGCGCCCTGCGACACCAGCCATTCGCCGATCGCGAGCGTCCGGTCGGCGATAAAGTCGTCGTCGCGTTCACCATACGGCGCATACAACGAGTCCGCAACGTAGATCAGCCGTTCGTCCGGCAAGGCGGCGCGCACTGCGCGCAACACGGACAAACCGCCGAGGCCCGAATCGAAAATAGCCACGGGCGCGCTCGAACCTGCCGCCTCGGGAGAGGAACTGGCAACTGAGCTAACCGCAGAACTAACAGCAGAACTGCCAGCGGAGCTAATCGCTGAACGAAGGGCGTCGAAGGGCATTGTGGCCGGTAGTTTACTCGTTCTCGCCCATCATGGTTTGCTGATAGTTCTGGATGCCGACCTTCGCCACCAGATCGATCTGCGTTTCCAGCCAGTCGATATGCTCTTCTGTATCGTCGAGAATTTTCACGAAAATTTCACGCGAGATGAAATCGCGAACCGATTCGCAATACGCAATCGCTTCCTTGCACGTGCTCTGTGAAATCTGTTCGAGCTTCAAGTCGCACTTAAGGATTTCTTCGGTCTCTTCACCGATCAGCAGCTTGTGCAGGTCCTGAAGGTTCGGCAGGCCGTCGAGCATGAAAATACGCTGGATCAGCCAGTCGGCATGCTTCATTTCGCCGATCGACTCATCGTATTCATGCTTGCCGAGCTTCTCCAGCCCCCAGTGCTTGTACATGCGTGCATGCAGGAAATACTGGTTGATCGCAGTCAGCTCGTTCTTCAGCTGCTGGTTGAGGTATTCGAGGGCTTTGATATCGCCTTGCATGTTAGTTCCTTGTGTGGGCGTTTCAGCTTTTCAAACATAACCGCTCAAGTTTAAAAAGCCAACATGAAAAATGGTGTTTTCCCCGCTATTTAGCGGAGATTTCGTATTTCCGCGGAGTGAAATGAGAATGAAAATGGTTCTCTGCGCAATAGCCCGAAAATGAAAGAGCCGGGCACGTGGCCCGGCTCTCTTTAACGCGTACTGCTGAGACGGTAGTTTAAACCGTCGCGACCGGAATCTTGCCGATCTTTGCTTGCCATTCCTTCGGACCCGTCTGATGGACAGAGGTCCCGGTCGAATCAACGGCGACGGTCACCGGCATATCCTGCACGTCGAATTCGTAGATGGCTTCCATGCCCAGGTCTTCAAACGCGATGACCTTCGCGCCGCGAATCGCCTTCGACACCAGGTACGCCGCACCGCCCACTGCCATCATGTATGCGGCCTTATGCTTCTTGATTGCCTCGATAGCAACCGGGCCACGCTCGGCCTTGCCGATCATCGAGATCAGGCCGGTCTGCGACAGCATCATGTCGGTGAACTTGTCCATGCGCGTGGCCGTGGTCGGACCTGCGGGGCCAACGACTTCATCGCGGACGGGATCGACCGGGCCGACGTAATAGATCACGCGATTCGTGAAATCGACGGGGAGCTTTTCGCCTTTGGCGAGCATATCGGCAATACGCTTGTGTGCGGCGTCCCGTCCCGTCAGCATCTTGCCCGACAGCAGCAGTGTCTGGCCCGGCTTCCATGCTGCCACTTGTTCCTTCGTCAGCGTGTTCAGGTCCACGCGCTGGCTCGTCTCTGTATTTGCGACCCATTCGACTTTCGGCCAGGCGTCGAGCGAAGGCACATCGAGTTTCGCCACGCCTGAACCGTCGAGCGTGAAATGCGCGTGGCGCGTTGCTGCGCAGTTCGGGATGATCGCGATCGGCTTCGATGCCGCGTGTGTGGGAGCCGCCATGATCTTCACGTCGAGCACGGTGGCGAGGCCGCCCAGACCCTGCGCGCCGATACCGAGCGCGTTGACCTTCTCGTGCAGCTCCACGCGCAACTCTTCGATCCAGTCCTGCGGTCCGCGTGCGATGACGTCCTGGATATCGATGGCGTCCATCAGCGATTCCTTCGCCATGACCATCGCTTTCTCCGCCGTCCCGCCGATGCCGATGCCGAGCATGCCGGGCGGGCACCAACCGGCGCCCATCAACGGCACGGTTTTCAGCACCCAGTCGACGATGGAGTCCGATGGATTCAGCATAGCGAACTTCGTCTTGTTCTCCGAGCCGCCGCCTTTGGCTGCGATCTGGACATCGACTTTATCGCCGGGGACGATCTCGTAGTGGATCACCGCTGGCGTGTTGTCCTTCGTGTTTTTGCGCGCGCCTTCGGGCGGACTCACGATGGATGCGCGCAGCACGTTATCCGGATTCAGGTAACCGCGGCGCACGCCTTCGTTGATCATGTCGGTGACGCCTATGGTGGCCGAACCTGACTCGCTCGCCCACCGCACGTCCATGCCCACTTTCACGAACACCGTGACGATACCGGTGTCCTGGCAGATCGGTCGATGGCCTTCCGCGCACATGCGGCTGTTCGTCAGGATTTGCGCGATGGCGTCTTTTGCAGCCGGACTCTCTTCGAGTTCGTACGCGCGGCCGAGCGCCTGGATGTAGTCGAGCGGATGGTAATAGCTGATGTGCTGCAGCGAATCCGCAATGCTCTGGATCAGGTCTTCCTGCTTGATGATGGTCATGGCTTGAACGTGTGGAGACGGTACGTTATCGGGACTGTTTGCGGCGCTTTAAGAAGCGCTCATGGGTGTTGTTCTGCTGCTTACTCGTGCGCCTTCGCGGGCGTGCCGGAAGGCTCATGAAAATGCTCCGGATGCGTGTGCGTGGTCAGACGGTCGACCCACGCCATGATCAGCGCCGACGCGAGGAACGCCACGTGGATGATTACCTGCCACATCACCGCGTGTTCGGAGTACTGGTCCGGGTTGATGAAGGTTTTCAGCAGATGGATGGACGAAATGCTGATGAGCGCCATGGACAGCTTGACCTTCAGCACGCCGGCGTTCACGTGATCGAGCCATTCCGGCTGGTCGGGGTGACCTTCCACGCCAAGTCGTGAGACGAAGGTCTCATAGCCGCCCACGATCACCATGATCAGCAGGTTCGAGATCATCACCACGTCGATCAGGCCGAGGACGACCAGCATGATGTTGGTCTCGTCGAGCGTCGTCATGTGGGTGACGAGGTGCCAGACCTCCTTTAGGAACAGCACGACGTAGACGCCCTGCGCCACGATCAGGCCGAGATACAGCGGCACCTGAAGCCAGCGGCTCATGAAAATGACGGCGGGAAGCGGCTTCATTGAAGGGCGGGGAGGACGGGTGCCGGGGATGTTCGGGGATGCGGACATGAGCGGTGCCGGGTCGTGGAAGGTTGGTTGATTCGAGTAACTGCTTTGGTCGTGGCGAGTGCGAACCCGGGCGAACCGGGATTTCATGCACATTTTTTTGAGAAAGCCCGGTATTGTAGCGCGCCGCCGCCGCCGGGTTGCGGGTCAACCCTGAGCAAGCCCGCATGCGGCGCGGGCTCCAAAACCTTCTCAGTGGCGGTTCCGACGCACGTGCCAAGCGTGTGCCAAACGCGTGCGGAACCCATTTGGAAGGCGTCCCGGTTAAGAAATCATCTGCGGCGCGGTTTTCGCCTTCATGCTGGCCAGGATTATCCCGGTGACCACGCACGCCAGTGCGATTCCGTGCGCGATAGTCGGCCGTTCGCCAAGAAACACAATGCCGTAGAGCGCTGCCGCGATCGGCAAGAGGCCGGAAAATACGCCGGCGAGGCTGCCATCCACGTGCCGGATACCTTTCATCCACAGCCAGAACGAAAAGATGCTCGCCGACAGTCCATACCAGAGCACGAGGCTCCAGACACTCGGGCTGACGCTGCTGTAATCGAAGCTGACGAGCGCCGAAAACCCAAGCGGGAGCATCAGCAAGAAGCCGAAGAAATGCGTATAGGCGCAGATATCGATGGCGGGAAGCGTCTGCGTCAGGCGTCGCGACAGAATCACGTAGAACGACTCGCAACATACCGCGCCGAGCACCATCAGGTTGCCGAGCAACGAAGTATCGTGTGACGCGCTACCCGCTCCGTGCGCGCCGGCCGTCCCTTGTGAGACGTTGATCACGACTACGCCGGCAATAGCGAGCGCGATGGAAATTAACGCACGCCCGTTCGGGCGTTCCTGCAGGAACAACCAGGAGAACAACGCGACGACCGCCGGAATCGTGCTGGTGATCACGCCTGCCGCGACCGCGCTCGTGCGCTGTACGCCGTTGAGCATCAGCAGCGTGAACATGAAGGTGCCGAAGAACGCCTGCAGGAACAAGTTGGCCCACTCGCCGCGCTCGACCAGCCTGATCTTCGCGGGACGCAGCAACGGCCAGAGCACCGCCATTGCAATGACGAAACGCAGCAACGCGAACAGCGAGACGGGAATGAAAGCAACCACCGACTTGCCGACGCCGACATTGCTTCCAACCAGCAGCATGGCTGCGATGAGGTACAGCGCGTAACGATTCAAGCTGGAATCCGGACGGCGAGTTCAGTTAACATGGCGTGGCGCGTCATGGATCGCGCTTAATGAAAGTGGCCCGGAAGTAGCCAAGCGAAGCAGCGCGCGAGAGCAAAGCGCATCATTGTATTAATGGGTTGAAAGGGCCGCATTGTAAAAGTGCCGGCCCCTACGTGTATACCCCGTGGTCATTGGCTGGATTGCGTAAGTAGCGGGTAAGGCGCGCGGCTTATCTTCCCGGTATGAAGCCTGGCGCGCGTATGCTGCGCTGCACGAGCAGGCCACGCACAGAGGCAGGAGACACGGCATAACGCCTGGCAACACGCGTATGCCGTCCACGCCTGAAGACATAGCGGCTTCGGAGCTTGCGCTTCGGAATCGCGGCTAACAGATTCACCATCAAGGTTCACCATCAAAGAAGGGGTTGTCGATGTCTGCGATTGAATCCGTACTCCAGGAACGCCGTATTTTCCCGCCTTCGGCCAAAGCAACGGCCGGCGCAGCGATCTCTGGCATGGACGCGTACAAGGCTTTGACGTCCGAAGCCGAACGCGATTACGAAGGCTTCTGGGCGCGACTTGCACGCGAAACGCTTAGCTGGCACAAGCCGTTCACAACCGTGCTCGATGAATCGAATCCACCGTTCTTCAAGTGGTTCGAAGACGGCGAAATCAACGCGTCGTATAACTGCATCGACCGTCATGTGGAAGCCGGGCATGGCACGAAGAACGCGATCATCTTCGAAGCCGATGACGGCGCCGTCGTCAACGTCACGTACCAGGATCTTCTGCAGCGCGTCTGCCGCTTCGCCAATGCGCTGAAAAAGCGCGGCGTGAAGAAGGGCGACCGCGTGGTGATCTACATGCCGATGTCGGTGGAAGGCGTAGTCGCCATGCAAGCCTGCGCGCGCATCGGTGCGACGCACTCGGTCGTGTTCGGCGGGTTCTCATCGAAGTCGCTTAACGAACGGCTCGTGGACGTGGGCGCCGTTGCGCTCATTACGTCGGACGAACAAATGCGCGGCGGGAAAGCGTTGCCGCTGAAAAATATCGCCGATGAAGCCATTGCAGCCGGCGGTTGCGATGCGGTCAAGAGCGTGGTTGTGTACAAGCGCACGGGCGGCAAGATCCAATGGCACGAAGGCCGCGATCTCTGGATGCACGAGCTGGTCGAGCATGAATCCGATACGTGTGAGCCGGAATGGGTCAGCGCCGAACATCCGCTGTTCATTCTCTACACGTCCGGTTCCACGGGCAAACCGAAGGGCGTGCAGCACAGCACCGGCGGCTTTTTGCTGTGGGCCGCGCAGACGATGAAGTGGACCTTCGACGCCAAGCCGGACGACGTCTTCTGGTGTACCGCCGACATTGGCTGGATCACGGGGCATAGCTACATCGCATATGGTCCGACCGCTATTGGCGCGACCCAGGTCGTGTTCGAAGGCGTGCCGACCTACCCGAACGCCGGGCGCTTCTGGGACATGATCGCGAAGCACAAGGTCACGATTTTCTACACCGCGCCGACCGCTATCCGTTCACTCATCAAGATGGCCGAAGCCGATGCAAAAGTGCATCCGAAGAGCTTCGATCTGTCTTCGCTGCGCATTCTCGGCACGGTCGGCGAGCCGATCAATCCGGAAGCGTGGATGTGGTATCACGAGAACGTGGGCCGCGGTGTTTGTCCTATCGTCGATACGTGGTGGCAGACCGAAACCGGCGGCCACATGATTACGCCGCTGCCGGGCGCAACGCCTCTAGTTCCGGGTTCCTGCACGCTGCCGTTGCCGGGCATCATGGCGGCTGTCGTCGATGAAACCGGTCAGGACGTGCCGAACGGGCAGGGCGGGATTCTGGTTATCAAGCGGCCGTGGCCGTCGGCGTTGCGCAACGTGTGGGGCGATCCGGACCGCTACAAGAAGAGCTACTTCCCTGAAGAGCTCGGCGGCAAGCTGTACCTCGCCGGTGATGGCGCGGTGCGCGACAAGGACACGGGTTACTTCACGATCATGGGCCGGATTGACGACGTGCTGAACGTGTCGGGGCATCGGCTTGGGACCATGGAGATCGAGTCGGCGCTGGTGTCGAATCCGATCGTGGCGGAGGCTGCGGTGGTCGGCCGTCCCGACGATACGACCGGCGAAGCAGTGTGCGCGTTCGTCGTGCTGAAGCGCTCGCGCCCTGAAGGCGATGAAGCCAAGCAGATCGCCAATGAACTGCGCGCGTGGGTCGCGAAGGAGATCGGTCCGATCGCGAAACCGAAGGACATCCGTTTCGGAGAGAACCTCCCCAAGACCCGTTCAGGCAAGATCATGCGGCGGTTGCTGCGATCGCTTGCGAAGGGCGAGGAGATCACGCAAGACATCTCGACGCTCGAGAATCCCGCGATCCTCGATCAACTCGGTGAAGCGCATTAATTTGGCTTTAGTATCATCTGGCTTGAAAGAACGGCTCCCTGTTTCAGGGAGCCGTTTTTGCATCGCGAGCCTGTACTTCCAACCGGCGCACGATGTCGATCCCGATTGCCGCTTCTTAAAGCATTTGGTAGATAAGCACATGTCTTCAATTCCACCGCCTGCTTCGAGTCTTGCCGGACCACCGCCCGTCACGGAGGCGATGGCGCACGCGCATCGGGTGTACTGGCGAATGAATCTTGCGCTGATATCGGTGCTGATGCTGATCGGATTCGCGGTCTCGTTCGGCATTCCGCTCATGGCGACGCAGCTCGCTCACGTGCGTTTCGCAGGCTTCCCGTTGCCGTTCTACTTTGGCGCACAGGGGGCAATCCTCGTTTATGTGGCGTTGATCGTGGTGTATATCGTGCTGATGCAATTCGCTGATGCCCGTCTGCAACGGACTCTTGCCCTGCTTGCAGTGCCTGCCATCGATAAGCCCGAGCCATGAATTGCCGATGAAGCTCACCCATCGACTCATCCGGGCCTACGCGCTTTACACGCTGGGCTTCTTCCTGTTCATCTATGTGATGGCGCGCATCGAGCGCGTGACCGGGCCGGGCATGTGGATCGGTTACGTGTTCCTGTTCGTGCCAATAGCTGTGTACGCCGTGATCGGTTTGTTGTCGCGGACGTCAGATCTGGTCGAGTATTACGTGGCCGGGCGACGCGTGCCGTCCGCGTTCAACGGTATGGCAACCGCGGCGGACTGGTTATCGGCGGCGTCGTTTATCGGGCTGGCCGGGTCCATCTACGCAACCGGTTACGACGGGCTCGCCTACATGATGGGCTGGACTGGCGGCTATTGTCTCGTTGCGTTCCTGCTTGCGCCGTATGTGCGCAAGCTTGCTCGCTACACCATCCCCGACTTTCTCGGCACGCGCTTTTCCAGCAACCTCGTGCGAGGGATCGCGGCGTTCGCGGCCATCCTGTGTTCGTTCGTTTATCTTGTCGCGCAGATCCAGGGCATCGGGCTGATTGCGTCGCGGTTTATCGGTATCGATTTCGCTATCGGGATCTTCTGCGGGCTCGCCGGTATTCTCGTGTGCTCGTTTCTTGGCGGCATGCGTGCGGTCACGTGGACGCAAGTCGCGCAGTACATCATCCTGATCAGCGCCATGCTGATTCCTGTGTCGATGATCGCGCATCGCGAGGGGCTCGGCTGGTTGCCGCAGCTTTCGTATGGGCGCTTGCTGGAGCGCGTGGAAGTGCTCGAGCGCGCGGTTGAACACTCGCCAGAAGAAGCCAGGGTCCGCGACGATTACCGGCGTCAGGCGCAGGAGATCCAGACACAGATCGATGAATTGCCCGCGTCGTTTCATACCGAGCAGGCTCAGTTGATGGAGGAGATAGCGGACTTGCGCCGGCATAACGGGCCGTTGCGCGATATCAACGAGCGGGAAAGCGAACTGGCGTCGTTTCCGAAGACGCCCGCTGAGGCGAATGTGCAATGGATCCGCGCTCGCGATGCGATGCTCGAACGCGCCGCGCCACCGGTGCCGGTGGCTGAAGCATTCCCCCCTTCCGACGATGAAAGCGCCCGGCTGCACAGGCGGAATTTCTTGTCGTTGTTGCTGTGTTTGTCGTTGGGGACCGCGAGTTTACCGCATATCCTGACGCGCTATAACACGACCACATCTGTGGCTTCCGCGCGGCGCTCGGTTGGCTGGACGCTGTTTTTTGTCGCGCTGTTTTATGTGACCGTGCCCGTGCTCGCGGTGCTGATCAAGTACGAGATGCTGACGGGAATTGTTGGGCACAAGTTCGCCGATCTTCCTACGTGGGTCATGCAATGGCGCAAGGTGGAGCCGTATCTGATTCATATCGGCGATGTGAACGGCGATGGCATTGTGCGCTGGTCCGGTATTCAGATGCAGCCGGATATGGTGGTGCTTGCTGCGCCGGAGATTGCCGGGTTGCCGTATGTGATGTCCGGTTTGATCGCGGCGGGTGCGTTGGCTGCTGCGCTTTCTACAGCCGACGGCTTGCTGCTGACGATCGCGAATGCGCTCTCGCACGATGTTTATTACTGCATGGTCGACAAGACTGCGAGCAGTCAGCGAAGGGTCACCATATCGAAGATATAGTTGTTGGGCGTGGCGTTGTTTGCTTCTTATGAGGCTTCGCTCAATACGGGAAATATCCTGTTTCTTGTGGGGGCGGCGTTTTCGTTGGCGGCGTCGAGTCTGTTTCCGGTGTTGGTGCTCGGGGTGTTCTGGAAGCGGACGACGAAGCTCGGGGCGGTC
>NZ_JAQGMM010000451.1 GCF_028292365.1 Caballeronia sp. | reverse complement strand
CGCACACCGAGGTGCGGAAGTGGGTCGAAAGCTTGAACACGGTTGACCCTCTCCCGCTGCCGAAACCTCGCTAACCCTCCCCTCGTGGCTGCGTCGAACCGAACCATGTTTCGCAATGACGCAGCAGTGCCTGCGTATCCGATGGCGCTCGCCCTCTCGCCGCAATATATCCATCCGGACGCACAAGATAAAAGCACGGCCGCGTGCGTCCGTACGCATCGGTCAGAGAGTTCGCGTTGTCGCTGTCGTTATCGGTAATACGCCACACGCGCACCGTGTTCGGCAGCACTTCTTCCACTAATACTGCGAGCTCGTCCAGGTCCTTATCGTGGATATCATGCGCGACGGTGAGCGGCGCGGGCGCCATCGCAATGTCTTTATCCGGCGATGGGTTCACCAGCAAGAACAACGAGAAACACGCGGGATCGTGGAGATCGAACAGACAGCCCACACCCGGCGCCCGTCCAAGCGGGCCATCGATGACATGCACCCACGCGTCCGGCGCGCGCTCACCGGCTCGCGGACCGCCGTCGAGCAAGCGATCCAGCGTGAGCGGACTACGCCGATATTGAATCGACAACTCGCTGACCGTGCGCCGAGCGGCATCGCGCAACGGGCCGATCGCCGACAAAGCCGGCATCACGTGGTCACGAATCAGCTTCATCGGCCCATGCTCAGCAGCGGCCATTTGCGTCATGAAACTGGATTGCCGCAGCACTTCGCGCTCAATCGGATGACGCTCGTCGTGGTACGTATCGAGCAAGCGATCCGGCGCGACGCCGGCCAGCATCCGCGCGATCTTCCAGCCAAGATTAAATGCCTCCTGAATGCCCGTGTTCATGCCCTGAGCACCAGCGGGACTATGGACATGCGCGGCATCGCCGGCGAGGAAAACACGGCCCGAACGCAGTTGGTCAGCCATGCGGCTATTCAGATGAAAATACGACGACCACTGAAGGTTCGTCACTGTCACACGATGATGAATTCGCCGTTCGATAATCGCGCGGCATTCGTCGAGCGTCGGCGCCGCGCTGTTATCCGGGCTGTCCGCCGCGCTATCGGGTACCAGGCCGGGTACCACGCCGGACGCCGCACCAGCCGTCACGCGTTTGTCCGCGATCAGGCGCGTGCGGCCGCCGCCCATTGGGAACAAGGTCGCCAACCCCTCGCCGGACGCGAAAATATGGAATTCGTCGTCGGGCCATTCGGTATCGGCTTGCAGGTCGGCGAGCAGGAACGTTTGCTCGAAAGTCTTGCCCGTGAACTCGATATCCAGGCCGTGGCGCACCGTGCTATGCGCGCCGTCGGCTCCAATCAGGTAGGACGGGCGAATCGATTCTTCAGCGCCGTTCGCATGCCGCACGGCCGCCTCCAGCCCCGCCGATCCTTGCCGGAAACGCATCAATTCCACGCCGCGTTCAATCCGCACGCCGAACGATGCAAGGTGCTCCGTCATCAGCCGTTCGGTGACGGATTGATCCAGGAACAGCAGGTACGGATACCGCGTTTGCAAGGGATCGAAGTCGAGCCGCGCGAGTCGCTGGCCATTCGAATAAAGGTTCGCGACACGAGCCCGATGACCGAGTTCGAGAAACGGTTCAACCAGCCGATGCTGCTCGAAAAGTTCGAGCGTGCGTGCCTGGATGCCAATGGCGCGTGACCACGGCGAGGGTTGAGGCGCTTTGTCGATGAGACGCACCGGAATCCCGGCGCGGGACAAACTCATCGCGGCGGCGAGGCCCGTTGGACCGGCGCCGGCGATCAGAACCGGTGGCACATCGAGGATTTTGTGTCGATTCGGCGTCTGCGCGAGCATGCACTTCTCCCTGAAACTTCACAGTACCAAGTGTACGCCGGTCGCTTCGCGCGAACGACCGCTCGCTCAATGCGAGTGCGCCTGAGGTTGCGCCGGTGAACGTTCGTGCAGCGCGCAGTGATGCTCGGTCGTGCCTCTTTCCACCTGCAACGTGGCATGGTTCATCGCATGATCGCGGCGCAAGGCCGCCACGATGCCGTCCACGAACACATCGCCGGGATGGCCTTCCGGCATCACCAGATGCGCGGTCATGGCGTTCTCCGTGGTGGACAGCGCCCAGACATGGAGATCATGGACATCGGTGACACCCGGCACATCCGCCAGATACCGTTCGATACCCGGCTTGTCCACGCCCGGCGGCACCGCACCCATTGCAAGGCGCATGGCATCGCGGCCGAGGCCCCACGTGCCGACCACGATCACGCCGACCACGATAATGCTCATCACCGGATCGATCCAGCTCGCGCCGGTGAACAGGATCACGAGGCCGCTGATGGCAACCGCCGCGGAAATGCCGGCGTCGGCGGCCATGTGCAGGAACGCACCGCGGACATTCAGGTCTTCCTTGCTGCCCCGCATGAAGAGCCACGCGGAGAAGCCGTTCACGACCATGCCGATTGTTGCAACAATAAACACATCGAGGCCCGCGACAGGCGCCGGATTGAGCAGGCGCTGCACGGCTTCGAGCACGATCGCACCGCACGCGAAGAGCAGCAGCGCGGCGTTGGCGAGCGAAGCGAGTATCGACGAACTGCCCAGCCCGAACGTGTAGCGCTCCGACGGTTTGCGCGTGCCGAGCCAGACGGCGCCCCAGGCGAGCAGCAGGCCGAGGACATCGGAGAGATTGTGGCCGGCGTCGGCCAGCAGCGCGGTGGAATGGGCGATAAAACCGTACACGGCCTGCACCACCACGATCAGCATGTTCAGCCCGACTGCAATCGCAAATGTGCGGCCCTGCCCCGCTTGCGGGGCGTGATGGTGATGGTGGCCACCGGCGCCGTGGTTATGCGCATGACTTGGTTCATGCTTGTGGCCATGAGCATGGTCGTGCTCATGGCCATGCTCGTGCTGATGTTTCTCTTGAGGTTCCATTTATTCGTTATCCGGTCGAAAGTCGGCCTGCGGCTCGGCAACGTGCTCAAGCAATTCGGCCAACATGGCGCTGATGTGGTTATCGGCGGCGAGATAGAAAACCTGTTTGCCTTCACGCTCGGCGCGTACGATCCGCGCCGCCCGCAGCAAACGCAGGTGATGACTGACCAGCGAAGCCGACAACCCCAGCGATTCCGCAATTGCGCCCACCGCGCAGCGCCGGTCAACGCACGTCAGCACAATGCGCAAGCGCGTGGGATCGCCCAGGAGGCGGAACAGGTCGGCAAGCGGCACAACGCGCTCATCGGTTGCTACAAAGGGAGAAGACAAAATAGATCGGCCAACAGTTGAACACGTGTTCAAATGTTACAGAAATGAATCCGGGTGCGTCAACGCAAAATTCCGCAAAATTCGGGATCGGTGTCGAACGTGTGTAAAAATGAGGCGTTTGCATTCGATTTTCCTCAATGGATACAGTTTTTGCGCGTGGCTTCGCGGCGCATCGCGATGGCCGCCTCACCGAAGCGGAACGCGACTATCAAGCCGCGCTTGCCGCAGAGCCCTCCCACGTCGACGCGCTTCATCTGCTCGGCGTGCTGCGCCATCAACAAGGCCAGCACGCGGAAGCAGCCGAACTGGTGCGTCGCGCGGTGGACCTGCGCCCCGCCGATGCCGGTCTGCAACTTAATCTTGGCAACGCGCTGAAGGCGCTGGGCCGGATCGACGACGCCATCGAGCGATTCCGCAACGCGCTGCATCTGGAACCCGGTTTTTCGCTTGCGCAGTACAACCTCGGCAATGCGTACGCCGCGGCGGGCCGTCACGAAGACGCCGCCGATGCCTTCGAAAAAGCGCTGCGTCTGCAACCGCTGGACGCCGCGACCTGGAACAACTTCGGCAATGCGCTGCTCGGCATGCGCCGTTTCGAAGAAGGCGCGAAGGCATTTCGCCGCGCGCTGCAGATCCGTCCCGGCCACGCGGGCGCGCGCAACAATCTCGGCATGGCGCTCAATTCGCTGGGAGACACCCACGGCGCGATCGAGCAATTCCGCGCCGCCATTGCAGCCGAGCCGAACTATGTCGCGGCGCATTTCAATCTGGGCAATCTCCTCGATGCCTGCGGCCATCCGCAGGACGCCGTGCCGGTCCTTCAGAACGTACTGCGTATGCAGCCGCAATTCGCGCCGGCGCATTTCGGCCTGGGCCATGCGCTTGCGGCTATCGGCTCGCACGAGGCGGCGTTGCCGCAATTCGAGCGCGCGGTGGGGCTCGATCCGAAGTACGGCGTTGCGTGGCTTGGCCTTGGCAACGCGCATCTGGCGCTCGGCGCGCACAAACCCGCGTTGCGTGCGTTCGATCAGGCCTTGCGGCTCGATCCCAGCCTTGTCGCGGCGAATCTGAACCGGGCGCTGACTCTGCTTGCATTGGGCGATTACACGCGCGGCCTGCCCGCCTACGAATGGCGTCTGCGCACGCCGGGCAGCATTACGCTGCCGTCGCTGCCAAAGTGGAACGGTGAGCCGCTGCCGCGCCAGACGTTGCAGATTCGCGCGGAACAAGGTTTCGGCGATACCTTGCAGTTCGTTCGTTTCGTCCCTTTCGTGGCGAAGCTGGCCGGACAGATCGTGCTTGAAGTTCAGCCGGAACTCGTCGCGTTGCTGGAACCGGCGGCGCACGCCGCGGGCGTCTTGCTGAAGAGCACCGCCACCGGTTCGGCCAACGCGGCCCCGCTCGCCGATGCAGACGCTTTCTCGCCGTTGTTGAGCTTGCCCTTGGCGCTGGGTCTATCGAACGTCGACAAGGTGCCCGCACGCACGCCGTATCTCGTGGTGCCGGCGGCTTACCGGAAGAAGTGGCGCGGTTCGCTCGGGGGTCAATCGAAACGCAAGCTGGGCATTGCATGGTCAGGGCGCATCCAGCCGGGCGAAACGCGCTCGGCGCAGCTTGGCATGCTCGAACCGTTGTTCAGGCTGGAGGGCATCGACTGGATCGTCTTGCAGCCCACGTTGACCGACGAAGAGCGCTCGTTGCTGGACGCTCATCCGCGCGCCCGTTTCATCCAGCGACTGGAAGGCAAGCTCGACGATTTCGCGGATACCGCCGCGATCGTGGATCGGCTGGACGGTGTGGTATCCATCGATACCGCCGTCGCTCATCTGACCGGCGCGTTAGGAAAACCGTTATGGCTGATGCTGCCATTCGCGGCTGACTGGCGCTGGGGTATCGATACC
>NZ_JAQGMM010000448.1 GCF_028292365.1 Caballeronia sp. | reverse complement strand
ACCCGGCAACGGGCGACGAACGCGCGCGTTTTGTGATTGCGCAGCAGTATTATTTCCAGCCGCAGCGCGTCACGATCACGGAAGGCCAGCCGCTCGACCAGGCGAAACACTCGGACCTGATCCTGGGCGCGTCCTTCAAGCTGGGCGCTGGTTTTTCACAGGAAACTGCGTTCCAATATAATGCCGACAACAACCAGTTGGTGCGTTCGAGCATCGGTTTCGGGTTTAGCCCCGCCGCGCGCGAAGTCATCAATATTGGGTATAGATACACACGGGCGAACGAGACCACGCTGTCCACCTCGCCGATCAACCAGATTCTGGTTTCGGCGCAATGGCCATTATCGCGACACATTTATAGCGTCGCCCGGGTGAACTACGATCTGGCAGGCCATCGTCTCGTCGACGGGCTGCTGGGCTTCCAGTACGATGCCGACTGCTGGACTCTGGGCATCGGCTTGCAGCGTTACGCAAACGGTATCACTAGCACCGGAAGTAACACTGCCGGGACGCGCATTCTTGCTCAAATGACGTTCAAGGGCTTGTCGAACGTCGATAATGGGCTGACCGCGGCGTTCCGCGCCGGCGTCAACGGTTACACGCCGCCACCGCCGCCGCCCGCACCGCTCGCGCGTTACACGAATTACGAATGAGCGTGCGGCGTGTGTGCCGGGATGGTTGCGGTAAGCCGCAGGTAATAGGGCAAGACCGGGCAACACGCAGGGCAACACGCAGTGCACTAGGCAACAGGGTCGGTCACCGGCCGCAATCGATGGAGTATCTGTGTCAAACATGAACAAGTTGAAGTGCGCAATGGTCGCGGCAGGTGTTTTCGCCGCAGCTTTACTGGCCGGCCCGGTGGCGCACGCTCAGGCGCTGGCGCCCACGACCACGGCGGGCGGCGCGCAGATTGCGGATTCGGTCGTTGCGGTTGTGAACAATGACGTCATCACGGAACGTGAACTCGCCGACCGCACGGGTCTGATCGTGCGCCGCCTGCAACAGCAGAACGCGCCGGTTCCTCCGGCGGACCAGTTGCAACGCCAGGTGCTCGACCAGATGGTGGTCGAGCGCATTCAGTTGCAGAAGGCGAAGGAAGACAACATCACCATTGACGACGCCACCGTGCAACGCACGCTCGAGCGTCTCGCGCAGCAAAACAACATGACGCTCGACGTGTACCGCGCGCGCATTGAGGCGCAAGGGGTGCCCTGGACGACCTTCCAGCGCGATGCCCGCACCGAGCTGACGCTGTCGAAACTGCGTGAAAAAGAGGTGGACAGCAAGATCACGGTGTCGGACGGCGAAGTGGCCAACTACGTTGCCAGCCAGCGTGGACCGGGCTCCCGTCAGTCCAACGACCTGCATCTTCAGCACATCATGTTCAAGGTGCCGGAGAACGCAACGCAGGCCGACATTGCCGCTATCCAGACAAAGGCCGAAGGCGTGCTGAAGGAAGCGCAGAGCGGATCGGACTTTGCCAAGCTAGCAAAGAACAATTCGCAAGACACCGACGCATCCAAGGGCGGCGATCTCGGTTTCCGCACGCAGGCTTCGTTGCCGGCTGACATTGTGAGCGCGGTTGCAACGCTGCGTCCGAACGAGGTGAATCCGCAACTGATTCGAACTTCCGGCGGTTTCGAGATCATCAAGCTGGTGGAACGCCGCGTGGGCCAAGGCCAGGCTGCTGATGCACCCAAGCTCGTGCAAACCCACGTCCGGCACATCTTGCTGCGCGTAGCCGACGGCGTGTCCGAAGCGGCCGCCCGTCAGAAGCTGCTCGATATCCGGGGTGACGTCGAGAAGGGCGGCGATTTCGCCAACTTCGCGCGGACCTATTCGCAGGACGGTTCGGCGTCGCAAGGCGGCGATCTCGGCTGGATCAGCCCGGGTGAAACCGTGCCGGAATTCGAGCGCGCCATGAACAACCTGAAAGACGGCCAGGTCAGTGAACCGGTTCGCAGCGAGTACGGTTATCACTTGATCCAGGTACTGGCACGCCGCGATGCGGAAGGCTCGGTACAGCAGCAGTTGGACACGGCGCGTCAGGCGATCGGTCAGCGCAAAGCCGAGCAAGCTTATTCCGACTGGCTGCGTGAACTGCGCGACACCGCTTATGTGCAGTACAAGGGTGTTGCGGCTCAGCAAGCGCTGAACCAGTAAGGCATGAACGCAGGGAGCCGCATGTCCTCATTGTCAATCGCGATCACCACCGGGGAACCGGCGGGGGTGGGGCCTGAATTGACGGTGGCGGCGCTGGCGGAGGCGGCTGAGCGCTGGCCATCGGTGCGGTTCACCGTGCTCGGCGACCGTGAGTTGATGGCTGAGCGGGCGGGTTCGTCGGCTTGGCTTTCTAAAGGCGCTGCAATCGAAATCGAGCATCACGCGCTCGGTGCGCCCGTCACCGCGGGCAAGCTGAATGCGGCTAACGGGCGTTACGTGCTCGGCCTGCTCGACACAGCCATAGACGGCGCGGTCAGCGGGCGTTTCGACGCTATCGTCACCGCGCCGCTGCAAAAAAGCACCATCAACGATGCCGGCGTTCCGTTCACCGGCCACACCGAATATCTCGCTGAACGCACGCATACGCCGCGCGTTGTCATGATGCTCGCGGGCGTGGGCGAAAGGCCGCTGCGCGTCGCGCTCGCCACTACGCATCTGCCGTTAAAGGATGTGTCGGCGGCGTTGACCGTGGATGGCATTGTCGAGACGCTGAGCATTATCGATCGCGACCTGAAAGCGTTGTTCGGTCTGCCGAAGCCGCGCATCCTGGTGACCGGACTCAATCCGCACGCGGGCGAAAACGGTTATCTGGGCCGCGAAGAAATCGATGTCATCACGCCCGCGCTGCTGCAAGCGCGTGCATTGGGGATCGATGCACCGGGTCCCTATCCGGCGGATACCTTGTTCCAGCCGCGTTATCTCAAAGACGCCGACTGCGTGCTCGCCATGTTCCATGACCAGGGTTTGCCGGTCCTGAAATTCGCGACGTTCGGCGAAGGCATCAACGTCACGCTCGGGCTGCCGATCATCCGCACGTCGGTCGATCATGGCACCGCGCTCGATCTGGCCGGCACCGGCCGTGCGGATCCGGGCAGCCTGATGGTTGCTATCGACACAGCCGTTGCCATGGCGCGCCATCGTCGCGTGGCCTGATTCTTTTTGCTTTTGCCTCATTCCTTGCGTCATTCCTTATCATTGCGGTTTTAATCGGCTTCTCCGATGTCCATCAAGCACCAGGGCCACTTCGCGCGCAAGCGCTTCGGGCAGAACTTCCTCGTCGATCAAGGCGTGATCGATTCGATCGTGGACACCATCGCGCCCAAGCGCGGCGAACGCATGGTTGAAATCGGACCGGGTCTCGCCGCGCTCACCGCGCCGCTGATCGAAAGGCTCTCCACGCCGGAGTCGCCGTTGCATGCGGTGGAACTGGATCGCGATTTGATCGGGCGGCTTGAGAAACGGTTCGGCAATCTGCTGGCGCTGCATGCCGGCGATGCCCTCGCGTTCGACTTTGGTTCGCTCGCGCTGGAAGGTGAACAACCGTCGCTGCGAATTGTCGGGAATTTGCCGTACAACATTTCCAGCCCGCTGCTGTTTCACCTGACCGCGTTCGCGCCGAAGGTCATCGATCAGCATTTCATGTTGCAGGATGAAGTGGTGGACCGGATGATCGCCGAGCCGGGCAACAAGGACTTTGGACGCCTCACGGTGATGCTGCAGTACCGGTATGCCATCGATAAACTCATCGACGTTCCACCCGAATCGTTCAACCCGCCGCCGAAGGTGAATTCGGCCATCGTGCGGATGATTCCCTTCGCTCCAGGCGAATTGCCCGACGTGGATGACAAGGTGCTCGGTGAAGTGGTGCTCGCGGCGTTCTCGCAGCGGCGCAAGATGATGCGCAACACGTTGGGCGTATACCGCGATCGCGTGGATTTCGATGCGCTTGGGTTCGACCTTTCGCGGCGTGCGGAAGAAGTGCCCGTGGCTGAGTTCGTGAAACTGGCTCAGGTGGTCAAGGCGGCGCAGTAGCCGGTTTTAGGGCGGCGGGCGGGGTTGGATGACCTGCGCCCTGGTTTGGGGCTGCCTTGCCACGGTGATCGCGCCAAGACGGCTCTATCGGGCTGCTATCGCGCCTGCTGCCGCTGATCTCATCTTTTCTATCTCACTATTCCGGGTTCGCTGACGTGAACCGCGCGACCTCTTCCCCGCTTCTCTATTCCCCTTGGTCTCATGCGGTTTCCGCATTCCATCGATGCAAGGAATGCACTGGAGTTAATCCCCTCGATAGTCTCAAATTGGCAGCGCAACCGCGCAGCAGACTCTCATACAGGGCAACCGCTTCAGCGGCATGACGCGGGTGCATCGGAGATGGGCAACGGCTTCTTTGATTCGTGGCGATACAGGCAAGGCCTGATCGTCGCACTACGACATCACGAGGAGACGTATGAACAGGTCGGGACAACTTAGAAAAACTGGCAGGTTGGGCAAATGGTGCAAGGTGAGTTACGCGTTGCTGCCCGCCGCGTTCGCCTGCGAAACGAGCCACGCGCAATCCAGTGTCACGCTCTACGGCATTGCCGACGTGAGCGTGCGTTACCTGTCCAACGCCGATAAGCAGGGCAATGGCCGTTTTCTGATGGGGCCGGGCGGAATGAGCGAGAGCCGCTGGGGCATCAAAGGCGTTGAGGATCTGGGCGGCGGCTGGGCGACCACCTTCAAGCTTGAAAACCGCTTCCTCCTGAATAACGGCCAGAGCGATTCCACCATGCCGTTTTTCAATGAGGCGCAGATCGGACTGCGGTCGTCGACGTATGGAGAGGTTGTGTTAGGCCGTCAGTACAACGTGATGATCGAAGGCATCACCATGGGCGGGTACTCCAGCAATCCATGGATTCCCTACGATTTCAACTTCCAGCCCGAAGTCACCATGACCGGCGGCATCTGGAGCAGCAACCAGATTCAGTATCACGCCAGGTACAAGGACTTGCGCATCTCGACTGCGTATTCGTTCAGCGGCAACGCCGGCCATATGGCCTACGGCAGCCAATACGGCGTGGCCGCAGCCTACGCGCCCGCGAACGGCCCGGTCACGGTCGGTGGCGCGTTCAAGCAGACGAAGGACTCGATCAACGGCAGCAATGCAAAGGCGTGGACGGTCGGTGGTTCGTACACGTGGGACAAGACGCGTTTCGCGCTGGGTTATATCGTCAATCAGAACGACAAGCGGTTCTCCACGTTCGCCAACGGGCCGTTCGCCGCGGCAGGACTCGCCGCGCTGAAATGGTCCGACTTCAAGAAACGCCGCATGATTCTGGGCGGCGTGACCCAACAAGTCGGAGCGTGGCACCTCGCGGGGAACGTGTGGCGCACGCTGCAGGACGGCAAGACGCAACCGCAGGATGGCTCGGCGTGGCAATTTCAACTGGTCGCGGACTACGACCTGTCCAAGCGCACAGACGTGTATCTGGAAACCGACTATTCAATCTATAGAGCCGGCCTGATTGGCTCGCAGTTGCAAGGGGTCAACGCGCCCAGCCTCGCGCAGAAAAGCACGCAGCTTGGCGTGATGACCGGGATTCGGCACAAGTTTTGAACGAGGACCGGCGGTGTCCGACGGGGGTATCGCCGCTCTTTCTTTGAACGGTCCGCGCCGGTATGCTCGGCTCCGCGGCTGTGAGGAATGGGTTAACCAGCCCGTTTCGAAACTGGCAATCAATCATTTAGGGTTCCGTTTTAAATCATGCATGAGATCAATTCGCGGCGTCTCGCGCACCTGGTGGCGCTCGCCGAGGAGGGCAGTTTCGCGCGTGCGGCGGAGCGGGTTCATCTGAGTCAGCCCGCGCTCAGCCGCAGTATCCAGGCGCTGGAAGATGAGTTCGATATCAAGCTCTTCGATCGCGCGGCACGAGGTGTGGCAACAACCGCCGCCGGCCGGATGCTGGTCGAGCGGGCCCGGCGGGTGCTGTTCGAAACACGTTGTCTTTTTCGCGACGTCGAGCTGATCCGGTCCGACGCTTTGGGCGAGGTGAGGATCGGCCTCGGACCTTATGCGGCCGCTATTCTGTTTCCGGATCTACTGGTCGAATTTGCCCGGCAGTTTCCCGCCATCAAGGTATTGGTTCAAATAGACGAAGCCAGTGTGCTGATGCAAAACCTGCGCGCGGAGGCGGCTGATTTCGTGGTGGTGGATCGTCGTGAAACGCCTGCAGCGCCCGATGTCACCACCCACCGCCTGACCAGCCACGACGGCGGCTGGTTCGTGCGCCCGGGTCATCCGTTGCTTGCGCGCGCTCCCGTGCCGCTGGCGGCGTTAAAAGATTATCCGATGGTGTCCGTACCGCTGTCCGCGTTCATGGAAGATGCGTTGCGACGGTTGTTGAAGTTTCGCGCGCACGAAGCCATTCCCGTGCAGTTGGAATGTAACGATGTCGCCGTGATGAAGAGTGTGGTCGCGCGATCGGACGCCGTGATGTTTTGTACGGCGTCAGTGTTACAACGAGATTCCGATGGCCAGCGTCTCGTGCGTGTGCCGATTGTTCACTCGCGCAAACTTGGACTTCAATTTGCGCTTGTTTGTCTTGCTGATCGGACGCAATCCACTGCTTCTGACGCAGCGCTCACCCTTGCCGGGCAGATCATGAACGACGCCAGCCGCACAGCGCAAGCAGCCGGACGTACCCGGTAGTCGGCATGTCCGGGTGCTCAGGTGCGCCGACGTCCGGCCGGTGCATTGACCAGCGCAATGCCCGTGACCACAAGCGCCGATGCAATCATGAAACGCGTCGTCAGCGTTTCCCCCAGCAGTACGACGCCGAACGCGACACCAAAGATGGGTGTGAGAAACGAGAAGACCGAGAGCCGCGACGCCATGTAGCGCGTGAGCAGCCAGAACCACGTGAGATAACTCAGGAACGCGACCACGATCGCCTGATAGGCGAGGCTGGCGACGGTTGTCAGCGTGATCGTGCTCACATGCGTCTGCCCGAGCGCGAAGGCGAGCGCGAGTAAAACAATCGCCGATACCCCGAGTTGATAGAACAGCGTCTTGCTGGCGCTTGCACGAGCAAGCGGTGATGCGCGGATGACGACAGTGGTCGCTGCCCAGAACACACCGCCGAGTACGCCGAGGGCATCGCCAGCGGTGCCTTGCCATGTCGATGTGCCCGATGCGCTGCCCGATGCACTGCCCGTGGCGGGGTGCAGGAAGCCATCGGCGAACGCGAGTGAAATACCGCCGAACGCCAGCGCTATTCCCACCCATTGCACCCGCTTCAGCTTTTCTCCCGCGACAAACCAGTGCAGGCCAAGCGCCATGAAACAGGGTGCGGTGTAGAGAAAGACGACCATGCGCGTGGCGCTGGTCAACGTCAGCCCCAGGAAAATGCACACGAACTCGCCGCCGAACAAGACGCCGGCAAGCAGGCCGGACGCGAGGGTATTGTCGCTGCGAAATAGCGCGACGCCGCGTGAACGAGTCCATAGCCAGACGAGGACGGTTGCTATGGTTGAACGGATGCCAGCCTGGAGAAGCGGGGGAAACGAGGCGTTCGCGCCCTTGATGGCGACTTGCTGGAAACCCCACACTGCGCATAGCGCGATCATCAGCAGAATGGCGGTGGAATCGGGCGCGCGACGCACAGGCAGGGCAGTGGTGCTCATTGATTATTGTGTTTGTGTTTGTGTTTTGACCGGTTGCCGAGTCATGTCTCTGGCGCATTCTGCCATTGATGGCGTGGAGCTGCCATGCGTGGTTGTCGCGCATGGAGTTAGCGTTGCCGACGATTGGTCCACCGCCCGCGATGTCGAGTGATTAAACCGGGCGCGTTGTGCGCCGCACGAAAATGGTAGCGCGCTGGTCTTTGTTAACGATGATAGATCGTGCCGGTGAGGGCCAATAAATTAGGATATCTGATGACATTTCGCGCAAGATCGGTATCGGGCGTAAATGAATGAGGCTCCCGAAGGAGCCTCATTCAGAGAGCCCGGAGATAACCGGCCATCGCTGGCCGACCGTTACCCGCAAACCATCTCAAGCATGCTTCTCGATCAATTCGACCTTGTACCCATCCGGGTCTTCAACAAACGCGATCACGGTCGTTCCGCCTTTCACCGGACCGGCTTCGCGTGAGACCTTGCCGCCGGCTTCACGGATGCGATCGCAGGCTGCCGCCGCGTTGTCCACTTCCAGCGCAATGTGACCGTAAGCCGAACCGAGGTCGTACTTATCGACGCCCCAGTTGTAAGTTAGTTCGAGCACGCTGTTTTCGCTTTCATCGCCGTAACCGACGAACGCCAACGTGTATTTGTATTCGGTGTTTTCGCTTTGACGCAGCACTTTCATGCCGAGGATGCGTGTGTAGAAATCGATGGATCGCTGCAAATCTCCGACTCGCAGCATGGTGTGAAGAAGTCGCATGATGGGGTTCCTGTGGGGAA